>JANMZN010000185.1:0-12020 GCA_031383285.1 Segetibacter sp. | reverse complement strand
GTGTAGGAGAATGATGATCAATTATGTAGAATTACCGTCTTACCTACAACTTTATGGCGCAAAGCCATGGGAAATAAAGATGACTGACACCCTTCAATGGTGGAAATTTGGCGATTATAAAAACTATACTTCTCTTCATTTATTGGCATGTACGCTAGGAGTGCCTACTTCTAAAGATGACATAGATGGCAGTATGGTTCAGGATGTATATTACAAAGAAAGCAACCTACAACGTATTGTAAATTATTGCCAAAAAGATGTGGTTGTGGTTGGTAGATTAATTCAGCGATTCAAGAGCCTGCCAATGTTGGAAGATGAGCATATTTTTATTGTAGATTAATGTAGTCCAATCATTTTATTGCTTACTGTTGATATTTTGTTTTACTATTCTATTATTTTGGAGTTTGATTTTATTAAAATCGAGATTACCAATGTAAGCTTGATTATGCTTTAATTTGCATATAAAATTATTGAAATTAAAGTTCGTCTAGATTATAATTAAGCCAAATCGAATTCGCCTTTATTTCCTTTTAATATCTGCATATAAATGCTGAACCAAACCGTCAGCAAGCCCAATTTTTGGTACAAATATTTCTGTTGCATCTGCCCAACGCATAACTGCAATATAAATTTGTAATGCAGGAATAATTACATCTGCTCTGTCTTCCCGAAGCTTATATAGCCTAATTCTGTCTTTTAAAGAAACACTATAGATTTCTCTATGAAAATCCTTTAAAAAGTCGAGCGTTAATGCTTTACCTTCTTTCTTTTTACTCATGGAAAATATCTTGTTAATATTACCACCACTTCCTATAGTTACGATCTTATTTATGCCTTTTGTTTTTGATTTTATCACTTCTTTCATCTCATTCCACAATTCATCTTGTACTTGGTTTTTTAGTAAGCGAATGGTTCCAATATTAAAAGATTGTCGATATTGTAGTTTTCCTTCTCCAAAAAAACTTAACTCTGTGCTTCCTCCTCCAACATCAATATATATATATGTGTTGTCAGAATCCATTTTTTCGGCCACATGATTTTCGTAAATAACCATCGCTTCCAAATCACCACTTATGATTTCTATTTCTATGCCTGTAGCTTCCTTTACTTGTTTTATTATTTCATTGCTGTTTGCGGCATCACGCATGGCACTAGTAGCGCAGGCTTTTACATGCTCAACATTGTAAACCTTTAATAGGTTGCTATATGCCTTCATGGCATTTATAATCATTTCCGTTTTTTCAGGAGAAATTATACCTTTTTCAAAAACATCAAAACCTAGCCTAAGTGGTACCCGCAAAAGGTTAAGTTTACTAAAAAAGGGTGGATGCCCATTGCCCTCAATAACTTCTGTGATTAGTAACCTCGAAGCATTACTTCCAATGTCAATTGCCGCTAATATCAATTCTTTATTATTTTAAGATTAATCGAAAGTATTTCACTTTGTCAATATTTATTTTTTCCATTTATCTGTAATCTTGTAGTACAACTGCATGGCATCTGGCGTTAATTCAAAGTAAAAAATGCCAATTGCCAATATAGACGTAAATGTAAGGCTGCGGCCAATTATTGCACTTAATCCATGCATATTACTAAAAAGTAGCCATGTAACACTAAATGCTATTGATGCAAGTAAAATAGAATAAACTGTTTTTAGATCAAAAGGCTGCATATTAAATTTCCTTCTGAGGTATTCAAACCGGATATAGTTATAGATGGTGTAAGATATAACTTCAGCATAAGCAGAGCCAATAATACCGTACCTTATAATGAGAAAATAGGTTAGCGGGATGCGGAAAGCCAATAAAATAACGCCGCTGCTAAATTCAAACCTCCAAAAAGTTGAAGTGCCGATTATTATATTATTGACACCGGTTCCTGCATCTATTAGCCTTGCAATACCCAATACGAAAATAACTGAAATGCCTTCCTTATATTTCTCCTGAATGCTGAATACATCGAAAGCGTCATAAATATTCAACCAAATATTGGCAAATATAAAAACGCCCATCAGCAATAAATTGATGCAACTTCTACCATATATCCTGTTAATTTCATTATAGTTCTTATCCTTCCAAGCCTGAGATAATATGCCTGTCGATATGGATTGTACGCTGCGTTGGGGTACTTGAACCAAGTTGGCCGCAAACTGTGCCAAAGTAAAAACTCCAGTACTCCCTAGTCCTTTTAGGCTAGAAATAAGAAAGGTATCAATGGTTTGCGATACTATATTGACCATCACACCTCCTGATGTAAGGCTCCACATGGCAAACATTTTTTTCTTAAACCGTTTGGTTACCTTACTTGGGTTAAATGTTATATATAGCTTCTTAAGCTTAACTATATAAAGTAGGATAATGATAAATAGTACCAAATAGACAAATGCAAAAAGCTGAATGAATGAATTGAAATCAACAAGTTTGCACAGGTATAAAATAATTAATATCAAAATCAGGAAACGCATCCCTGTTTCTTTTAAGGTATTTGATACGACTGTTTTTTGTAAACACCAGCAAAAAGCCTCCAAAACAGAAAAGAATAACATGCCAAATCCGAACAAAAAAATCAAGTAATAATATTCTAATATGAGAGGTGATCTTTGAATAAATTTTTTCACGACCAAAGGTTCTAATAGATACCCTCCTATGAGGACCAAAACAAAACCAATGAGCGAGCCAAGCAATGTCCATGTTAGCAGATCGTTTTTCTTATCGTCTAAATTGTCTTTGTAATAGGGATAAAATTTAAACATTACCGGAAGTAAACCTAAGCTTCCAAAGACAAAAATATTTTGACCTAAATCGTAGAAAACTCTGGTGAGCCCATATTGTTCTGGAGTGAAAGAACCTGTACGGGTAAAAAAATAGGTATTGACAGCCCCAATAAAAAATCCAATGTAAACCAATGAACTACTAAGAATAGCCTGCTTTCTAATATTAGCCATCAATGAATTTTCGTGAAAATTAGTGTTTTGCTTTTACTTGTTTCAATTCAATGTAGTATCTCTTTTCAACAAGTGGTGCAAAAACATCTTTAATATCAGTATTTGATAGCGTTATTTCGCTCCAACTTTGTTGAATGGGGATAGAAATATTGATGCCATTTATTATAATATTAAGTGGCATTCTAAAGCCGGTTACCACGTTTTGCCAGCGGGTAAACAGCTTCTTATAATCCTTTGAGATATAGTATTCCAACACCGGTACTTTGGTAGTTCTCAAGTATTGATCGAATATTTTTGAAAAATCTATTCCACTATTATTTGAAATATAGGTTTCTATTTGTTTGGTTGTGACAGTCTGATGGTAAAAGGTTTTATTTATTCCTCTCAAAATATTTCTAAAAGTAGAATCATTGTTAACCGTATTCCTTATTAGGTGTATCATGTTACCTGCTTTGTAATACATATCTCCGCTTCCTTCCTTGTTAACTCCATAATTGCCTATGATTGGTCTGTCATTTTTAATTCTCTTTCTTATGCCAAAGCAATACTCATCTCCAGCAAGGCTTCCCGAAAGGAATGAAGTAAATAGCGTTTCACTATAATTTGCAAAGCCTTCATGGATCCACATGTCAGCTATATCTTTTGAGGTGATATTGTTGCCAAACCATTCATGTGCACCTTCGTGTTCTATAATAAAATCCCATAATAATCCCCAACCTGTTTTACTTAGATCTTTTCCATTATAACCATTCTGAAATTTATTTCCATATGCAATGCCACTTTGGTGTTCCATGCCCAAAAAAGGGGTTTCTATTAATTTATATCCGTCTTCATAAAATGGATACTTACCAAACCAAAACTCCTGATTTCTGATGATGGGTTTTACTTGCACAAAATGTTTTTTGCAAGTTTCAAAGTTGTAATCGAGCACCCAATATTGAAGATCGAGCACGCCATTTTCTCCAATCAATGTATCGTTCCAATGTACATATTTTCCAATATTCATTGTCACGTTATACGTGTTAATGGGGTTAATTACTTCCCATTTCCATTTTTTTAGTCCATTGCCACATGGGGCAATCTCAATTAATCTTCCATTGCTGATGGCAGACAATGTATCTGCAACTATGATGTTTACAATCACACCACTATCAGGTTTGTCACTTTGGTGATCCTTGCATGGCCACCAAGCACTTGCACCAATGCCTTGAAAGGCTGTAGCAATAAATAGTCTTCCCAAAAGGTCTTTTTTCCATACTATGCCCCCATCCCATGGCGCATTTTTAGCAGAAACTGGAATACCATGATAGAAGAAAATAAGTTGGCGAATACCCGGAGTAATTTTATAGTTGGCAACACTATCTCTGTAAAAAATGAAGCACACATTATTTTCCTGAATGAAGGTGTACTTGTAGTTGTTTTGGTCTAAAACACTATCCATTACCAAGGGTTCTTGCAAGTCAATCTGCATCGTTTTTACAGGCATTAATTCAAACCATGTCATTGTTACACTTCCATTCAAGGATCGGTTTATTGGGTCAGGTTGAATGGTAAGGTCATATTTGAGCACATCCCATTGCCTGTATTTCGTAATGCTACCTCTGAGTGTATCGTATTTTGTAAATAATTCCTTTTCTTTCAATAACTGTGCATTAGAACAATGAAAGGAAACTATTAAAATGATGAAAAACGATAAATATTGTTTCATTGCACGCAAATATCTGAATATATGATTTGTAAATTTGGGGTATTATTAAAGGCAATCATTGTTCTACGCAATAATTGTGGAGCATTCCGCTTATAAGTTCATATTTGTGTTTGATTTTGTAAAAGGATAAGAATGTGGGAAGCATACAAAAAAGGATTTAAGGCCTATCTGCAGTTGGAAAGATCTCTAAGCGATAATTCGATAGAGGCATACTTGAGAGATGTAGATAAGTTAACTACTTATTTATTAGTAACCGACCAAAAGAAGAGCCCGGCAGAATTGGATTTAAAAACATGCCAATCATTTGTAAAATGGGTAGGAGAATTGGGGATGACTGCAACTTCGCAGGCAAGGACTATTTCTGGTATTAAAGGATTTTATAAATATTGTCTAATAGAAAATATAACTAAAGTTGATCCAACATCTTTGTTGGAAGCTCCAAAACTAAAAAGGAGCTTGCCAGATACCCTTAGCTTCATGGAAATTGAATCTGTAATAGGAGCTATAGACCAAAGTAAACCGGAAGGCGTTAGAAATAAGGCCATTCTGGAAACGATGTATAGTTGTGGTTTGAGAGTTAGTGAAATCATTAATCTCCAAATAAGTTGTTTGTATATGGATGTGGGCTTTGTAAGGGTAATTGGCAAAGGAAACAAGGAACGTTTGGTACCGATAGGATCAGAGGCAATAAAATATATTAAGATATATAAGGATAATGTTCGAGTACATATTCCTTTAAAAAAAGGATGTGATGATTTTCTTTTTTTGAACAAAAGGGGTGGGCAATTATCAAGGGTAATGATCTTTTATATTATAAAAGAGCTTGCTAGTAAAGCCGAGATCAAAAAGAATATTTCTCCACACACCTTTCGACATTCTTTTGCTACTCATTTGGTAGAGGGCGGTGCAGACCTTAGAGCAGTACAGGAAATGTTGGGGCATGAGAGTATTACCACCACTGAGATTTATACCCACCTGGATCGAGATTTTTTAAGAAACACTCTTCAACAGTTTCATCCTGCATTTAAGCGATAATTTATATTACTAACATTTGTTGTGGATAACCATTTATTTATTTGCTATATCAGGCAACAGCTTTAATTATTTCTGTATCTTCAACTTCAATTGGCTTTGCTTATTGTATTATAATTCCTAAAACCCTTCTTATGAGACTGCTTATTCTCACCTTTTTAGTGTTATTATTTAATTTATCAACATTTGCTCAAACAGACATTGTTATTGGAACAGGAACAGCAGGTAACTCTGCATCCAATTATCCTGCACCATTTCAGGATTATTATGAAGGTAGCAGGGCTCAATACCTTTTTACTGCTGCGGAATTGACCAGTGCTGGAATGAGCGCTGGCAACATCAGCTATATTAAGTTTGAAGTTACTGGATTAAATACTTTTTCCGGTTCCATTGAGCAATATCAGATTGGAGTTGGCACCACAACAAATGGTAGCCTTACAACTACGACTTGGGAAACAGGGACAACTACTGTATTCGGACCACTAAATTACGTTCCTGTGTTAGGTACGAATACGTTAACTTTTGCTACACCTTATTTCTGGAATGGTACAGATAACCTTTTTGTTGAAATCTGCAATGGCGATCCCGGTAATGCAACTTCTGTAACATACACTGATAATGTAAATGTTCCATGGACAACAGGTTTGTCTTTTAACGGATCTCATACTTATAGGTCAGATAACAATGGTAATCTATGTGGTACACCCAATGTGCTTAGTTATGGTACGCCGACCAGCAGACCAAATCTTACATTTGGATGGACTGTTGCGACAACCACGGGTTGCTATTCTCCAACATCTATTACAGTTTCTGGTGCAACTACAACTGGTGCTTCTGGTAGTTGGAGTGCTCCTTTATCTGGCAGCACCCCAGTACAATACAATTGGGAAGTTAGATCAAGCGGTGCAGCAGGTAGCGGAAGTGCAGGTTTGGCAGCAAGTGGAAATAGTACAACAACTGCAGCAACTATTACAGGCTTAGCTTCAGCAACAAGTTATACTTTATTTGCTCGTTCTGATTGTGGAAGCAGCAATACTAGTCCTTGGGGCGCTTCACAATCGTTTAGTACACTTTGCACTCCGGCTACTATTCCATATGCTGAAAATTTCGAATCTGCAGTAATTCCTTCTTTGCCTGTTTGTATGACAAAAGAGAATGCTGGTTTGGGAAATGAATGGAATATTGTCACAAATCCAGGCTTTGGGTTTACAACAAATAGTATGAAATATGCGTATAATTCTACCAATGCAGCAAATGCCTGGTTTTATACAAAAGCGTTGAACCTAACTGCCGGCACTTCTTACAGGCTAACCTTTAACTATGGTAATAATGACAACACATATGTAGAAAGCCTTGAAGTAAAATATGGCACTGATGCGTTGTCTACTTCTATGACCGATTTAATTGTTGATTACCCAGCTATTAATAATGCTGCAATATCTTTATCCAACACAGATTTTACACCTACAACTACAGGTATTTATTATATAGGATTTCATGTTTATTCTATAGCTGATCAGTTTGATTTATATGTAGATAATATTTCAGTTACAGTAACTCCTACTTGCGATGTTCCAGCTACCATTTCGTTATCCAATCTATCTTCAACCGGTGTACAAATAGATTGGAACACTCCTGCAATTGGAACTCCAACAGCTTATAGTATTTATTATAGTACCAATAATACAACGCCTACAGGTTCAACTACTCCTCAAATAAATGTAACTGTTACAACAGCTACAATTACCGGATTGACGCCAGCAACAAAATATTATTATTACCTAAGAACCACATGTGGCACTCCAGGAAATAGTACTTGGACAGGAATAGACAGTTTTACAACAAAATGTGTAGGGGTTACAAATTTCTCGGAAAATTTTGATGCAGTTGTTTCTCCTTCTTTGCCAACTTGTTGGGCTAGGGTAGGGACTGGGGGAGATGCGTACACTCAATCAACCAATTTCAACTCTGGTCCCAATACGTTGTATATTTCTTCTTCAAGCACATCGAATATGGGAATGTTAGCAATGCCTCCATTGTCTAATGCAGGTGCTTCAACTAATAGACTGGTATTTAAAGCAAGAGGACAATTCTCACCTAATATTAATCTAGAAGTAGGATACCTAACCGATCCATCCGATTCATCTACTTTTAATTTATTGCAGACGGTTATCGTGACCACTACATCTTACCTAACTTATATTGTAGAACCAGGCAATGCTCCGGGAACAGCAGAAGTGCTCGCTTTTAGAAATTCAGGATCTCCAGCATATCCGGTTTTGATAGACGATGTAATATGGGAAGCCATTCCTTCGTGCTTAAATCCAACAAGCCCTGTAGTTTCAAATATTAATACTACAGGTGCTCAACTCGATTGGTCGCCTCCTACTAGTGGCACGCCAACCGGATACCAGATTTATTACAGCACTAGCAATACGTTGCCTAATGCTTCAACTACACCGAGTGTGATTGGTATTACGACTACAACTGCTATTGTTACGGGTTTAGTTTCTGCCAGTAAATATTACTTCTTTGTAAGGTCAGATTGTGGTACATCTGGCAAAAGCGCATGGACAGATATTGATAGTTTTACTACAGCATGTAGTGCAGGTAATGTTCCTTATTCAATTGATTTTGAAGGCTCATTAGGATTGCCTGTTTGCACTGCTGTTGAGAACGCAGGAACAGGAAATCTTTGGACAGTTGTTAATAATCCGGGAAATGGGTTTACAACAAATGCGCTTAGATATGCATTTAGTTCTTCTAGCCCGGCAGATGTTTGGTTTTATACCAGAGGTCTTACATTGACAGCAGGAACATCTTACAGGCTTAAGTTTAAATACGGCAATAATTCTACAACTTATGTAGAAAGTATGGATGTGAAGTATGGTAATAGTCCATCGGCAACTTCTATGAGTGACCTCGTTGTTGATTATTCGAGTATTACGGGGGCAACATTATCTCAGTCTATAACTGATTTTGTTCCAGCTACAACCGGGGTATATTACTTTGGCTTTCATGCATACTCACTAGCTGATCAATGGAATTTGCACCTGGATGATATTTCAATAGATTTAACTCCAGCATGTAATGAGCCAATTAATTTATTCGTTGACCCAACATTGACCACTACAACTACAGCCAACATTGGTTGGGATGCTCCAACTACAGGTACCCCAACCGGTTACGAGCTATATTATTCTACCTCTGCAGTACTACCTATTTCCACCACTACTCCAACTGTTTCAGGCGTTACAACATTAACTTATTCTCTTTCAGGGCTATCTCCTGCAACCACTTACTATGTGTATGTAAGAAGTGTTTGTGGTGCGGCAGGTGCAAGTGCCTGGAGTATAAGGGATACAATTAATACCAGTTGTGTGGCGGTTGCTTCATTTACCCAGAACTTTGATGGAGTGACTGCTCCTGCTTTGCCAAATTGCTGGGCTCAGGTTGGACAAGCCGGTTTGTTAAATACCCAGGCTACAAAAGCATCTTCTTCTCCAAACACATTATATATTTATTCCGGTGCTGCTTTCGACATAGCTATGGTATCATTACCGCCCGTGACTTCTGCTAGTACAGCTGATCATTTCTTGCAGTTTGATGCCCGTGCCAATAATACAGCAGGTGGGGTCATTCAATTTGGTTACCTAACAACTCCAACAGATCCTTCAACTTTTGTATTTATTGATTCCATTATTGCTTCAACAACTTCCTATCAGACTTTTTCTCTAGTGTCTGGTCAGATTCCTGGAACGGGTGATGTGGTTTTTGCATTAAGACATTCTGGTAGTCCCGCTAGAAGTGTTTTAATAGACAATGTACAATGGGCAGCTTTAGTGCCGGTAACACTTTCGTCATTTACAGGCGAACGGCAAGATGTTGTTAATTTGCTTTCATGGTCAACCGCAAACGAACAAACAAATAAAGGATTTGAAATACAAAGATCCAGTGATGGAATTCATTTTGAAACAATTGGATTTGTAGCTACAAAAATATCTGGTGGCAATTCAACTTCGTTTCTAAACTATTCCTATAAGGATGAAAATCCATTGACAACTCTTACATATTATCGGTTGAAGCAGATTGATAAGGATGGAAGGTTTAAAAATTCAAATGTAATTTCAATTAAAGGCATTAGGGTAAATCAGATTTCTTTGGAACGCATTTTTCCAAATCCTACATCCTCAGTATTAAACATCGTGATGTCCTCACCTGTTAACGATATTGTACAATTGATTATCACTGATTTGGCAGGCAAAATACTTATTAGCCAAAGAAAGCAATTAATGGTTGGCGACAATAAATTTACCATTGATGTTGAACTATTAGCTAGTGGAACTTACATCATAAAAGCCATTTGTAATAATGGATGCGAAACCAGTAAAATGAAATTTATTAAGAATTCGAAGTAGAGTATCATAACTCAAGGGTAACGGGCTGCTTTTTCTAAAGCGGCCCTCTTTTTTACTAAGAAGGATCTATCAACCTTTTTCGCCATTAACCACTACAGCATTGTAAAATGGATTACACGCTACGTTGATCTAAGCATAAAACCTTGTCGTATACCGCGGTCGTGTAGGATGTTTTAAAAAGAGTTTTGTCGCTCTAGAAAATCACATCAAAATTGCAGCAAAACTAAACCACCCCAAAAATGGTATCAGGGGTTATGCCGAACTGTTGGAGTGGGTGAATGAAGCATTGTCTAAAAATGTAAAGTACATCATGTAGTTAACGTATGGTATTCTTCAGTTTGAGAACCAAAATAAAAGCTGCTAGAAAGCCATGTAAAAAGGGCCAAAAGGTTGTGGTCAGTTTTGAATAGACCTGCCTCTAAAAATTATTAAAATTTTTTCGATAGCTAAAAGTAGCAGAATGTTACTTGCAAACAATATTAAAATACTTAACTCAAACACCTACTTCAGTGCAAACACAGCATTCACTTCAAACCTCAACTTCATCTTTTTAAAATCTACATTTGGGGTGCCCTCTCCGCCATTGAAATCCCCTGAATTAGCTTCCTGCATCACCATTTTGTTGGCATAGGCAATTTGAGGAAATAGATTGTTCTCCATTGGCTCATTGATGGTAAGCGCTTCACCAACTTTTTCATTGATGGCTTCTGTCAGATAGATGGCTTTCTCTTTAGCGGCCTTGATCGCTTGTATTTTTAATTGTTTTTTCAATTCTTCTATTTTGCTATGGCTTACTCTTTCTATAAAAAAATTTTGAGTTGCTTCATCATTCATTTTTTGAACCAACTCGTCCATCTTTTTCGTGGAAGCAAGTTTCACCTGATATGTAATGCTCGCCTTCATATCAGGATTGCGCTTTTTATTTTTTCTGTACAACCAATAATTGTTGCCATCCGAACCTGAATAACTCTGTACGCTAATATCTGTTTCTAATATTCCTGTGCTTAACGCTGATTTTAAAAATTCCGACTTTAAATCTTCAATAGCTGCTTTACCGCCTCCTTTTTTATCATATTCACTTAATTCAACTTGTACATATATTTCATCTGGAACTATTTCCATTTCTGCTATACCGGATACATTAATTGTTTTCTGACGAATTGCTGTTTCAGGCACTTGCGCATAGATAGAGTTAAGGCATAAAAAGGCTGCGATAATGCACGATAATTTTCTATTCATAATATTATTTTTAGTAAAGAGATCGTAGCTGTTTGAATTACACAAGATAAAAATAGTTTTCCCAGGTTCTTAACATTGTGTTTACATTCCTTATTTTGCACCATTAATATTGCTGCCAAACTTTTATTTTTATGAGTCCACTAGTTGAAAAGCTAAAACATATAAAAATTGTTCGTTCTATCATTTATTTTATTGTAGGTGTATTTTCTTATCCTGGTCTGGCTATGGTGAATAAGCTAAAGATTGAAGGGACGGAAAATCTTGAAGATTTGCCAAGGGGCAAAGTATTGTTTGTAAGCAATCACCAAACATATTTCGCAGACGTAATTACGTTTCTCCATATTTTTTGTGCAGTAAAATGGAGGAGAAGAAACAAACTTGGATTTCCTTGGTACCTTCTTAATCCTTTTACTAATGTATATTACGTAGCTGCTGAAGAGACGATGAGAGGTAGTTGGGTTAGTAAGCTATTTGCAATGGGTGGCGCCTTAACCGTAAAACGAACATGGCGTTTAGAAGGTACTGAAAAAAGAGCTGGACTTGACCCTTCTGATACAAGAAAAATAGAAAGGGCATTGAGCTCAAGTTGGGTAATCACTTTTCCTCAAGGAACGACCAAACCGTTTGCGCCAGGAAGAAGGGGAACTGCATACATTATTAAAAATCACAAGCCTATTGT
>JANMZN010000135.1:0-6607 GCA_031383285.1 Segetibacter sp. | reverse complement strand
CTGTTAAGTTTGATCAATTTACAATGCTTGACAGTAGGGAAATATTGAGCAAAGCGGTGGAGTGTTTGCAATAATAATATACAACCTCTACTATGACCAATAAAATGCTTAGGTTTTGCCATTAAATCATTTTTACTTATTCCAAGAACCTTGCTCAATTCCAAGATGGTAGCAAATAAATTATCTGATGCACTCTCTAAATAACCATTGCCAATTTCCCATGAAGAATTAGTTTGGTAATTATTTGAAAGATCACCCCAGTCGTACACTAAAATTACTTCTTTATTAATATTTGTTGTGTAACTACCACTAACGGTTTCCAACTGTCCTGTATTTGGATCATTCTTATAAATTAGTGCACCTCCTCCTCTATTTGCAATTCCAATTGCCATTTTCACAAAATCCTCAGTAGGTGACAAATAGCCTCCAGTTGCTTGAAACCCATGAACAATAACCGTAATACCTGGAGTATAATCTGATAAAGTTGTGGCATTAACGGTATTTGAGTTACTACTTATTCTGCCATTTACTTCTGATTTAACTCTAATATAATAGGTGGTGTTTTTTGCTAAACCAATTACTGAACTAAAAGTATCAGTTACATTAAGCCTTTTGTAGCCTATAATCAAATTGCTAAAGCTTGCATCAGTTGCAACATCCAATTTGTAATTCGTTGCATTTGAAACAGCATTCCATTTTACAGTAAAAGCGTTGGTATTTATATCAATTGCAGTAAGTGCTGTTGGTTTTTGTCCATTAACAATTGTTGTTAGAAAAAATGAAGAACAAAATAAAAAAGACAATTTCATTTTGCTGAAGTATTCAAAGCATTTTTGTTTTTTCATACTATTTATTTTTAAATGATATACAATGCTAACCCCAAAAACACTTATTTTAAAACTACCATACACCAAACCCCCATTTTTGAACATGAAACCGCTAAATTGCTATTTATCGGCATTTTTTAACCGATAGTTTTGCTCTGTTGAGACACAAATTCATCATACTGCTAATTTTTTGCTTGGCTACTACAGCTAAGGCACAATACCCCAATGGCGGAGAAAACAATTATTTCGTATATGGCGAAAAGGATGGAATTAATACTAGCAACAATGGAGTGGGTCAAATCCTTCGCTCAGGTGAAATACTTAATTGGGTGTATGGTGGGGTGCCTTATTTGGTTGGCAACAATTACACTCGACAACTTGATTTGCCTAATGCAAAAAGCATGATCATTAGTGGCTTTGGATACACAACTACCAATATGGACAGTTTTTGGATTGTTGCTCTAAACAAAGCCTACTTGTTTCACAAACAAAAATTGATTGACACAGTAGTATTGCCTAAATCTTACACCCTTTCTTCCATAGTCATCCATAAAAAAGTCAATTACTTTGTTTCCGATAGCAACACAATATCTGGGTGTTATCACCAGCATCGATTACAATTTTTTAAACCTCCAACTTTTAAAAGCACAGTTATTTACCCTCAGATTTTTTATAATTCTGCTGGAGATTTATCTGTTGGCAGTTTACATGAATATTACACAGTAGATACCAATGGATACAGCAAAATCCAATACAATAAATTTTATAACGGCAAAGAGTATTTGCTAAACCAAAATAGGGTTAATTCCGAAGTGCCTATCTACCAAAACTTTGGTGAAACAGGAATTTATAAAATAGTCAATAACCATGCAATATTTACCGGCTTATTTGGAAAACAATTTGGAATATCAGCATACAATAACTATGTGCCTACATATGAAAATGATAATGTAAATATTTATAAAATAGATGTAGAAAAAAATAAAAAAATTGCTAGTTTTTATCATGCAAGCAATATTAATATTGTTTACCCAAGTAGTAGTAAAAGCTATTACCTAAGCAGCACTAGTTCTATACTTAGGGCATTTGAATACATAAAAAAATACCCAAAAATATATACTAACAATGCAAATGCAAATTTTGCTTTGCAGCAAGATAATATGGGTAGAATATGGTCAGGCAGTTACAACGGTGGTTTTTGCATTATTGACAGCAATAAAAACCGCTTTATTTACACACCCAATATTAAAATTAATAATGGTGGTTGTATGCTAGATGATAAAATCTATTTAGTAAGTGAAGGTGAAAACAATGGCTTGTTACAATGTAGCAGCAATGGTACTTACAGAAAAATAACAAAAGATGTTACAGGCTTCATAAACTATGCTGATACCGCAACCAAAATACTCTACTTTGGCACGCACAAAAAAGGGTTGTACTACACCCATTTCTCTAATTTACAAAAACCACAAATTGATTGGAAAATAGTAAACAGTAAACAAGGCTTACACTTGTTTAATATCCTTACCATTACCAAAGATGCAAAAGATAGAATTTGGCTTGGGCATAGTAGCCGCGGTTGGGCAGTATATTACCCAAAGCAAAACAAAGCAACCACTTTTTTAATTGAGAATAATGAAACCAATTTCGGCACACTCAGTAGTTGTACCGATACCAAAGGCACGGTATGGTTGGGTACGAAACAGCAAGGGTTGCTGTATTATAACAATTACCTAAGCAATACAGTAAACCCTAAAGATATAAAAGCTATTGAGCATCCACTTTTGCCCAAAGGAATGACTATTACAGCTATGGTGCAACATGGCAATTGGCTAATTATGGGGGTTACAAAATATTATGTTGCTTTTGATTTGGCTACCTGGTATAGTACAGGTAAAGTATTGGTAAAATACCTCAATCCGCAAGAGGCCAATTTTACCAGCGAAACAGAACAAAATACTTTATTGGTAGATAAACGAGATAGTAGTGTGTGGTTTAGTACAAACGATATGCTCTATCAATGGGATTTTAAAACCTGGCTGCAGTTACCTAACTATACTGCTACGCCTTCAGTAGATATTCATTACAGTTCTATCGACTCTACTATTTCTACTACCAACACCTTTTATCTACAGCCTACACAAAATACTATCAACCTGCAAGTTTGGTTTCAAACTGTTGACAATATGCCACGTTATATAGCTACTGCATTTGGTAAGGTAGAAGATAGCCTGTCTTTTGAAAACGCTACGCTAACTACGCATTATTCTTACAGCAATTTAGCAAGTGGACAGTATGTTTTTAAAGTACTTATTTGCCAAAGCGATGGAAGCGTCAGTTATCATCAATACTTTATTACGGTCAACAAATTTTGGTGGCAACATTGGTGGGTTTGGATGTTAGCTAGTTTGCTGGTATTTACTCCTTTTCTATTATGGCTAAATGGCAAACGAAAGCAGGCCATTTTATTTGCAGAAAAAGAAGAGCAAAAAAAACAACTGGCCAACCTCCAATTGGTTACGTTGAGCAATCAGTTTCGTCCACACTTTATTTTAAATGCACTCAATGCAATTGGCACACAACTACAAGGTAAACCCAAGGCAGAAAGTGTATTGAGTAGATTGGGCGAAAGTGTAAATATCATTTTCAATCATTCGCTTAACAACAAACCCACCCAATCATTTGCTAACGAATGGAAATTGGTGACAAATATTATTCAGTTGCACCAGCTAATGTATTTACAAAACTTTGTTTGCACCTTACCAAGTAATGAAGAAATACAACAACTTGAAAGAATAGAATTGCCTATGGGCATTTTGCAAATACCTGTAGAAAATGCTTTGGTACACGGGCTGGGAAATAACCTTGATAGTTCAAATAATCAAATAAATATTTCCATTGGTCAAACCGAATTTTATGTTGAATTTGTAATAACAGATACGGGCATTGGCAGAGCAAAAGCACAACAACTTAGCAATTTTACAAAGCATGGAATGGGAACAAAAAACTTGTTTGCCATCATAGAATTGCTGAATAAAAATAATGATAGCAAGATTACATTTGTGTATGAAGATGAAATTTATGAGCTAAACAGTATTAAGTATGGAACTAAAGTAACGATCACCATTCCAAAGCATTTTAAGTATGATTAAAAAGTATAACTATTTAATTATTGAAGATGAGTTAAGCGTGTTTACAGCTATTGCAGAGAGAATGAAAGCTTTTATTCATTGGCATGCAATACCACCAAGTAGCAACGCATTTGACGCAATAGATAAGTTGCGTAAATGTATCCCTGAATTAATTTTTTTGGATTGGCATTTAATCGGCAGTAGTGGTTTCGATGTTTTGGATTATCTGTTGCAACAAAGGGAGTATAAGCCATCTATTATTTTTATGACCGGACAATTGGAAAACCCAATGCAATTGACCAAAACTATCATTAACAAGTATAAAAACGTAGATGTATTTATTGATAAACCTATATGGGAAAACTTAACTAATAATCTGGCGAATTATGTAAGAAATGCTGAAGAAAAAGCTAAACAAATATTCCAAAAAGAAGTATGGATAGAGGACATAAACGGCACTAAACAAAAAGTGGATTTAAATAAAATTGAGTGCATTCTACAGCATCATAATAGAAGATCAAAAGATATTTATTTGATCAACAATAGTAATCCATATACAGTTACACTTTCGTGGCAGGAATGTTATGACCTTTTAGATACTGCAAAAGTTGATTACTTTATTACCCATAAGCGGACACATTTAGTCATAAAAAGTTTTATTGAAAAATATGACAAACCAATAGTGCGTCTTAAAAGTTTTACCGCTTGCAAAATTGAAGTGGTGAAAGAAAGTATTCGAGAGTTTGAAAAATGGATGATGGAGGATACTGTTCAAATTGAAGTCTTAAATAGCAGTAATAAAATTTTGCCTTAAGAGGTATTCTTTATCTCCATATTTGCACATTGTAGTAGATCAAAAAGGAACTATAACATGTGTTTTTTCCCTTAAACAGAAGTTCTGCGCTTGTTAATTTTTAAAATGTCACATTTTCATTTTATTACCATTTTGCAATAGCTAAGAAAAACAACTTTTCGAAATCTACCATCCTTACATATCACTCACAATCTTCTTATAACTTGCCGTTAGCCCCTTTATTAATGAAGAACTGAACCCTTGGTGTTCCATTTCATTCAGACCGGCTATGGTACATCCTTTGGGGGTGGTCACTTTGTCAATTTCCTGCTCGGGGTGGGTATTGTTTCGCAGTAACAATTCTGCCGCTCCTTTTACTGTTTGTGCTGCTATTAGCGATGCTATTGCTGCTGAAAAGCCTATTTCTATTCCACCTTGAATATTTGCCCGTATATAGCGCATGGCAAAGGCAGTACCGCATGCACCCAAAACAGTAGCTGCATCCATCAACTTTTCGTCTATGGTGATGGCTTTGCCTAGTTGGTTAAACATTGTTTCTACATAAACCACTTGATCATTTGTTGCATTTTCGAAACAAGTACAGGTCATGCTTTCGCTTATGGCAATTGCTGTATTTGGCATTGCCCTAAAAACGGGTATTTTCTTCTCTATTATTGAGTACACGTCCTTGATATAAACACCTGTAACGACCGATACGATTACATGATTTTCATTCAATGCATCATTCACTCCGGCTAATACTTCCTGTACCTGAAAAGGCTTAACGGCTAAAATGACAACATCTGCAAATTTTACGGCTGCTACGTTATCACTGCTGATGGATACGCCTTTTTCCTTTAAAGAACGAAGCGTATCAAGGTTGCGTTTGGTTACCATTATATCTGCCGGGTCAATAAAGCCAGAACCAATTAATCCTTCAGCAATTGCTGTCCCTAAATTGCCTCCGCCTATGATAGATATTCTTTTGTTCATTTTTTATATTGAGGGGATAAAGTTGATAGTGCTTAGTTCTGGAATACGCATAAATGATGTATCAGCTGAAACAATTATTAAACCATGCTCTAAGGCAGTCGCAGCTATAAATGCATCACCAAGCTTTTGTTTATAGCGCTTTTTAATGTCAATAGTCTTCTCTTTAATTCTGTGACTGTAATCGAAGTATTGAATTTCTTTTAAAAAAGAGAGGATTGCCTTTTTCGTGTTGCTGCTTTGTAGAGGCCAACAAAGAAGTTCTATTTCAATAACAAAATTGCTGGCGACAATCCGTTTGTCAATAATATTTGCAACAGTTTGATCTCCATTAATTAAATAGATAAATGCATTCGTATCGAGAAGAAGTGTTGGTATTTCATTCATCTCTTAATTCTTGTTGAATTTGTAGAGGCTCCCCTTTTGTTTTCGCTATTCCTAAATATTTATAGGCATCGAAAACTTTCGGAGTAGATTGTGTTTTGCTTAACAATTCTGCAATTTTCTTTTTTGATAATTTTTTATTTATGATTACAGTCATACAAGGTTCTTTTTCTAAAGTTAATAAATTCTGTCCTTACTCAAATAATTCCTTACATAATCTCCTACCCCATTTTCCAGGCTATAAAAAGTGTCTGAATAGCCCGCATCCTTTAGCTTTTGCATATTGGCTTCAGTAAAATATTGGTATTTATCCCGAATGTCAATTGGCATATCAATAAACTCAATATTTGCTTTTTTATCCAATCCAGAAAAAGTTGCTTTTACAAGGTCTTCAAACGTTCTTGCGTTGCCTGTTCCCAAATTATAAATTCCGGATAATAAATGTGTGGGGTTGATTGTTGGTTGTTGGCTGGTTTCCATCA
>JANMZN010000158.1:0-12771 GCA_031383285.1 Segetibacter sp. | reverse complement strand
AAGAGAAATGGATGTGATATTGTGCAAAGTAATAAGGGATGGTAAAACACAGGATATACCATCTGAAAAATTAGCACCGGGAGATGTGGTAGTGCTGGAAGCAGGTGTTATAATTCCCGGAGATGGACGATTGATAGAAATAAATCAACTTCAATGCGATGAATCTTCACTAACTGGTGAATCACTTCCTACCGAAAAAAATCTAGAGAAACTTGATAAGGAAACCGTTTTGGGCGATCAGCACAATATGGTGTTTAAAGGCACTTCTGTTGTGAGCGGGAAAGGCAAAGCCGTTATAACAGGAATTGCACAACATACACAGCTTGGCACCATTACTTCTCTGGTGGAAAGTGCGGAAGAGACAGTAACACCATTAGATAGAAAATTAGGGACTTTAAGCAAAAAACTCATTTGGATAACCTTATTTATGACAAGCGTTTTTGCCATTACCGGAATTATACAGGGCAAACCCTGGTTATTGATATTTGAAACTTCCATAGCCCTCGCTGTCGCGGCTTTTCCCGAAGGATTACCCATTGTTTCTACTGTTGCCCTTGCTTATGGTATGTTGCTGATGGCTCGTAGAAATGCCATTGTAAAAAAACTTTCGGCGGTAGAAACACTTGGCAGTACCAATGTAATTTTAACTGATAAAACAGGCACCTTAACTGAAAATACCATTCACGTAGATACCCTTTCTTTTCCCTCGGAAGAATTAAAAGTGCGCATTGAAAACAAGGAATTAAAATTTGAACACGGTGAAATAAAAAACAGTAAAGAAAGTTTTGACAAAATAAAGTTGATTGGCGCATTATGCAACGATGCTGCATCAAAAAATACAGAAGAAAAAGACAACCTGTTGGGTGACCCGATAGAAATAGCACTCATTCATTTAGCTAACACCACCGGTACCACTTCCGATGAAATAAAAAAGCAGCACGAGAGAATCGCAGAAGTGCCATTTAGTTCCGAAACAAAAATAATGGGAACCCTGCACAAAGGCGCTAAAGGAAATTTTGTTGCGGCCAAAGGTTCGGTGGAACATTTGTTAGCAAAGTGTAACAGAATACAAAAGGGAACAGGCATAGAAGAATTAAAAGAAGATGACAAAAAGAAAGTGCTGGATACTTCCGAAAAAATGGCTGCCAATGGGCTGCGGGTTTTAGCATTTGCCTGCAATGAAGCAGCAGAAATTAGCAGGGAAAATTATTTAGATGCGCTGGTATATGTGGGAATGATAGGTTTTTTAGATCCGCCCCGGCTGGATATTAAAGAAGCCATTTTAACCTGCAGAAAGGCGGGAGTAAAAATAGTAATGATAACAGGCGACCATCCGTTAACTGCATTGAATATTGCAAAGAAAACAGGCCTGATTAATGATGATCAACAGGCTGTCATTACCGGAAAAGATTTGCCGGCCGCAGATTTGCTTACCAATGAATGGAAGGAAAAGATTTTGAACACTGCCGTATTTGCCCGAACTACTCCCAAACAGAAATTAGAGATTGCAGGCATTTATCAGGAGGCAGGTAATATAGTAGCTATGACGGGCGATGGTGTAAATGATGCACCGGCTTTAAAGAAAGCAGATGTAGGCATTGCGATGGGTTTAAGAGGAACACAAGTTGCCAAAGAAACAGCGAGTATTGTTTTAAAGGATGATTCTTTTATTTCCATAGCAGCAGCTGTTGCCCATGGAAGGGAAATTTTCAGGAACATTCAGAAGTTTGTTACCTATCTGGTGTCTTGTAATTTGAGTGAGATATTTATTGTAACAATTCTGGGGTTTATTGCACCTGCATCAACCCTTCTTGCTTTACAAATATTGTTTCTTAACATGGTTACCGATGTATTTCCCGCTTTAGCGCTTGGGGTAGGCAAAGGCGATAAAACCATTATGGATAACCCGCCACGAAACCCTGCGAAAAATATCATAACTAATAAAAACTGGATAGCTATCACCCTATATTCCGCAGCTATTACGTTGGCTGTCATCGTTGCCGTTTTTTATTGCAAAGCGTATATTAGCGCTGACGCTAAGGTTGCCAATAACATGGCATTTATAACCCTTGCATTTGCGCAAATATTTCATGTGTTTAACATGTCATCTCCAAACTCTAAATTGTTAGTGAATGAGATTACCACCAATAAATTTGTATGGCTTGCAATATTGTTATGCAGCGGTTTAATGTTACTGGTGTATGCTGTACCGCAACTACGACTTGTCTTAGGGTTGGTAGAACTTTCGTTTAAAGCCTGGATGGTTGCAATATTGGCAGCTTTATTACCACTGCTGCTGGTTCAGTTTTATAAAATTATTTGGGGGAAAAGAGCAAACAAATGAGTAAGGGTTTTTATCTGAAAAATAAATATGATTAACCCAAAAAAATAAAATGTTTAAGCCTGAAAAATGCTGAAACTATTTTGAAAAAGTTATTTAGCTAAACACAAAGAATACCTGGTTTTATATAAGTAATAATCCAAAAATTAAATTTCGAAAAGAAGATGAAAATTAACTGGGGAAATAAGAAGTCTGATTTTATAGAATTACTCCCTCTTGCCATTGCAAAACTTAAGAAAAACATAATAGATCCTTTTCTAGGTGAAAACAATAATCCTAAGTACATAAACGAAAGAGCTCCTTTAAGAGCCGAAATATTTACCAGAGAAAAATTAGAACTACATGCCGTCGCAATTGCCAAAAGGCATGAACTTATCTATAACCAAACATCAGAACAGTTATTGGAACGCTTGGCAGACAATGAGCATATTCTGCTTGAAGTGTATGCATTGTTGTCTGACAACCTAAAACAAAACAACCGCATTTCTCCCGCAGCCGAATGGCTGGTGGATAATTTTTACCTGATTGAAGAACAGATTTATACGGGTAAAAAACACTTACCTAAAGGTTATAGTAAGGCATTGCCTCGTTTATTGAAAGGCGAATTAGCCGATCTGCCACGGGTATATGATATGGCAGTGGAGATTATTTCGCACAGTGACGGACATGTGGACATGGCTAAATTAACAGGGTTTGTAAATGCTTACCAAACAATAGATAAATTAAAAATTGGTGAGCTGTGGGCAATTCCTATCATGCTCAGGTTAGGTTTGATAGAGAATTTAAGGCGACTTTCTATACTAATTGCAGAAGAAATTACCAATAGATCGCTTGCTAACAGGTGGGCCAATGAAATGATAGAAGTTGCTGAAAAAGACCCAAAAAATCTGGTGTTGGTTATTGCGGATATGGCTCGGAGTGAGCCACCGATGGAAAGCACCTTTGTAGCAGAATTAAACAGGCGGTTACTTGAAAAAGGCAATACACTTTCTTTACCCCTGAACTGGATAGAGCAAACACTTTCAGAAATTGGAGTAACAACCAGTGAACTGATACAGCTTGATAATCAAAACCAGGCTGCTACACAGGTGTCTGTAAGTAATTGTATTAATAGCTTTCGATTTTTAAGCACCACTAACTGGAGAGATTTTGTAGAAGACACCAGCATAGTTGAAGCCACGCTTCGCCGAGATATTAATGGAGTGTATGAAAAAATGGATTTTCATACCCGCGATCAGTACAGGCATGTTGTTGAAAAAATTGCATTTAAGAGCAAGTCTTCAGAACAGGTGGTGGCGGAAAGCGTTATTCAGGCAGCAAAAAATGCAGCATTAAATAACAATTTTAAACAGTCGCATGTAGGTTATTTTCTCACCGGCGATGGTTGTATTGCTTCAGCAAAAGCGGCCAATGCTAAAATCGATATTTCTGAAAAATGCAGCCGAATTAGAAACAAACATCCCTTATTAATTTACATCGGCAGCATAAGCATACTTACGCTTCTTATTTGCTGGTTACTTATAGAGGAAATTGCCAAAGAAAACCTTTCTACAACAGTAATGATAACTGTTTGTATTGTGGCATTATTAACCACAACCAAGTTTTCAATTTCGCTTGTCAATTGGTTAACCACCATCGCAATAAAGCCATCTCTGCTGCCAAGGATGGATTTTTCTAAAGGGATACCCGATGAAGCCAAAACGATGGTAGTAGTACCTACGCTTATTACAAGTTTTGAAAACATCAATGATCTGTTAGAAGGGTTGGAAGTAAGGTTTCTTGCCAACCGTGACGCAAATCTTTATTTTGCCTTGCTAACAGATTTTAAAGATGCCGCTTCCGAACATTTACCTGCAGATGAAGCGCTGTTGCTTGCAATAAAAAAAGGCATTATTGAATTAAATAAAAAATACGACCGAACATCTAACGATACATTCTTTCTTTTTCACCGCTCACGCAAATGGAATAAGTATGATAAAATATGGATGGCTTATGAAAGAAAGCGTGGCAAGTTGGGGGATCTCAATGCATGTTTGCGAGGCAATAAAGACGGCTGTTTTTCTGAAATTATTGGCGACACTTCCTGCTTCAGCCAAATAAAATACATTATAACACTTGATACAGATACCCAACTACCCCGCGACACAGCATGGAAGATGATTGGAACCATGGCGCATCCATTAAACCATCCCGTTTATAACGAAAAGAAAAAAAGAATTACGGAAGGATATGGTATTCTTCAGCCAAGGGTATCTAATAGTTTACCGGCTACTGAAAGCTCTTTATATGCACGCCTGTTTGGCAACGATCCGGGTACAGATCCTTATACAAAAGCTTCGTCCGATGTATACCAGGATTTATTTGAAGAAGGCTCATTTATAGGAAAAGGAATTTACGATGTGGATGCATTTGAACTGGCGTTAAAAGACAAGCTTCCTGAGAATCGCATCTTAAGCCACGACTTACTCGAAGGTTGTTATGCCCGTTCAGGTTTAATTACCGATGTACAATTGTACGAAGAATACCCGCATAGGTATGATACAGATATGCAGCGACGGCACCGGTGGATAAGGGGTGACTGGCAGATAGGCAAGTGGATATTACCCTTTGTACCCGGCCATGACAAAAGGCTACATAAAAACCCGATTTCTTTCATTTCAAAATGGAAAATATTTGATAATCTCCGGCGCAGCCTAATCCCGTTATGCCAGTTATTATTGCTGTTGTTTGGTTGGACGTTATCATCGCTTGCCTGGTTTTGGACGCTTACAGTAACCCTTATAATTGTATTGCCGTCTTTTGTTAATTTTTGTTGGGAGTTGTATCGAAAGCCTCCCGACGTAATATTTATTCAGCACTTTGTATATACCAGTCGCACTGCTTTTGAAAATTTTGTGCAGCAAATGCTCGACCTGATTTTTTTACCCTACGAAGTATTTTTAAATATTGATGCTATACTTCGAACGCTTTGGAGGATACATATATCGCATAAAAACTTGCTGCAGTGGAACCCTTACAATCGAAGCAGCAACATGGAGGACAGTATATTAAAATCATATACTGATATGTGGTTCGAACCGCTTTTTGCAATGATGGTATATGTTTATCTAACCTTTTATAATCCTGATGTTCTGCTGATCGCCCTTCCTTTTCTAACTTTTTGGATGATATCTCCTGCCATTGCTTTTGTAATAAACCGCCCGTTGGCACCGGATAAAATGACGATTTCTGAAAAGCAAACGATCTACCTGCGCAGCTTATCAAGAAAAATTTGGGGCTTTTTCGAAAGGTTTATAACAGCAGAAGATAATTGGCTGCCGCCTGATAATTACCAGGAAGAACCTGTAGAAAGAGTTGCGCACCGCACTTCACCAACCAATATTGGATTGTCGTTATTATCCAACCTTACAGCTTACGATTTTGGCTACCTCACCTTTACCGAAGTTGTAGAGCGTACCAGCAAAACAATTTATACCATGCAGGGCATGGAAAAATACCGCGGACACTTGTATAACTGGTACGATACAATTTCTTTAGAACCCTTATTGCCAAAATATATTTCTTCGGTTGACAGTGGTAACATGGCGGGACATCTTATTACTTTAAAGCAAGGACTACTTGCACTGCCCGATGATGCCATAGTGCAGGAAAGTTTTTATAAAGGATTAGTCGATACTATTAATGTGCTGCTGGAGCACGCTACTGGCAATGAAATGCTTTTGAAGTTTCGTGATGATTTGGAAAAAAATTACAGCGATAAACTTCATAACATAAAGGAAATAAAAGCGTATGCAGATCAGTTGGAAATTTCTTTTACAAGCATACTGCCAACACTAAAATCCGGAGCCGGTGAACATGAAGACAGATGGTCTGAAAAAGTATTACATCAAATTTCACAACAAAAAAATCAACTGGATGTACTGGCACCATGGCTTTTGTTTTCATCAGTACCTGCACAGTATGAAATATTTATTGCTGAGTTTCCCGCAATCCCTTCATTAAAAGATATTGCATTTGCTGAGCAGCGGTTTTTAAATACAAAACATTCTTTTACTAACGTAAATGAAAATGATTCGGATACAGATTGGCTGATCAAATTTAGTTCGGCGCTGGCGTCATCATCCAGCCGTGCATCGGAACTTATAGCTACCATTGAAATACTTGCCGGGCATTGCATGGATCTTTCAAATGTGGATTATGATTTTCTGTTTGACAGGTCGCAAAATTTATTAGCAATAGGCTATCATGTAGAGGATCGCAGAAGAGACAATGGCTTTTATGATCTGCTGGCCTCTGAAGCCAGGTTAACAACCCTGGTGGGAATAGCACAAGGTAAATTGCCGCAGGAAAGCTGGTTTGCATTAGGCAGGCAGCTCACCAGTCAGGGTGGTGCACCCGTACTGCTTTCGTGGGGAGGTTCAATGTTTGAATACCTGATGCCCCTGCTGGTAATGCCCACTTACGAAAAGACCTTAATGGATCAAACGTACAAGGCGGTTGTACGAAAGCAAATTGAATATGGTAACAAACATTCCATTCCATGGGGCATGTCCGAATCCGGATACAATATGGTAGATGCCCACCTCAATTATCAATATAGATCGTTTGGTGTTCCGGGCATAGGTTTTAAAAGGGGTTTGGGCGAAGACCTTGTCATCTCACCTTACTCAACTGTAATGGCATTAATGGTAGCGCCTAAAGATGCGTATGGCAATTTGCAGGTATTAAAAGAAGAAGGCTATGAAGGTAATTATGGCTTTTACGAAGCCATTGATTATACAGCTACCCGTTTACTGAAGAAACAAAAAAGTGTTGTGATTAGATCTTTCATGTCGCATCACCAGGGTATGTCTTTTCTTGCACTTTCTTACCTGCTTCATAACCGGCCAATGCAAAAAAGATTTGAATCTGAAGTGCATTTAAAATCAACATTACTATTACTACAGGAACGCATACCAAGGGTTACTACTTTCTATTCACCAAGTGTTCATGCCGGTGATGCAAGTATCATTTCGGGCAACGATCCATCTATCCGTGTTGTAAATACACCGAACACGGTAGTGCCTGAAATAAAGCTATTGTCAAATGGCAATTATCATGTAATGGTAACCAATGCCGGTGGCGGATACAGCCGCTGGAAAAATATTACCATTACCCGTTGGCGTGAGGATTTAACGTGTGATAATTGGGGTAACTTTTGTTACATACGCGACATGGAAACCAATCAATATTGGTCATCTGCTTTTCAGCCAACACTGCAAAAAGGCGAGAATTATGAGGCAGTATTTTCTGAGGGAAGGGCGGAGTTTCGTCGCCGCGATTATTCATTGGAAACACATACTGAAATTGTGGTTTCTCCAGAAGATGATATTCAATTAAAAAGGGTACAAATTACCAATCGTTCCCGTAAAAAAAGGGTTGTTGAAATTACCAGTTATGCTGAAGTAGTGCTAGCTGCCCAGGCAGCAGACGAAGCGCATCCGGCGTTTAGCAACCTATTTGTTCAGACAGAGATTAATGAACAGCGTAATGCAATCTTATGTACCCGCAGACCCCGTTCATCAGAAGAGAAGACTCCGTGGATGTTTCATTTAATGAAAGTGCATAATGCAGAAATATTAAATGTTAGTTACGAAACTGACCGCGAACAATTTATTGGCAGAGGAAATAATATAAACCAGCCACAGGTGATGAGGCGTAGCGAACCGCTAAGTAACAGTAGCGGATCGGTGCTAGACCCAATTGTATCCATACAATACAGAATTGTATTAGAAGGTAATGAGGCTGTAACTATAGATATTATTACCGGTGTGGCAGACACCAAAGAAGTATGTAATAATCTTATTGATAAATACCAGGCTTTTCATTTATTCAACCGCGTGCTGGAACTTGCATGGACACATAGCCAGGTAATTTTAAGACAACTTAATGCAGTAGAAGCTGATGCACAATTGTACTCACGGCTTGCAGGTTCCATTATTTTCTCCAATCAATTATTCCGCGCAGATCCTGCTGTTATTATTAAAAACAGGATAGGTCAGTCTGGTTTGTGGCGGTATTCTATATCCGGGGATATACCGATTGTATTGGTTCAAATTGAAGATGCAGAAAACATTTTGCTTGTAAAGCAAATGGTACAGGCACATCATTATTGGCGTCTGAAAGGACTGATTGTAGATCTGGTTATTCTAAACGATGATCATGGAGGCTACAGGCAGGAACTCCACAATATTATTCATAGCCTTATTACCCCCGGTGTAGGTAATGAAATGAAAGAAAAACCAGGAGGTATTTTTATAAGAGCAGCCGAACAGATATCAAATGAAGACCGAAGTTTGTTTGAAGCAGTTGCTCATGTGGTAATAGCGGATAGATTTGGTACGCTTGAAGAACAAATGAACAAGCGAATAAAAATCAAAACAGCCTTACCTTTTTTCGTTCCTGTAAAAACATATCCCTTAATAAATAGCTCAGTTGAAAAACGTATCGATCTTCAATTTTTTAATGGATTGGGTGGATTTACAGCCGATGGTAAAGAGTATGTTATAACAACAACCCCCGATGAAAAAACACCTGCACCCTGGATAAATGTTTTGGCTAACCCCAGCTTTGGCAGCATTGTTTCAGAAAGTGGATCATCGTACACCTGGGTAGATAATGCGCATGAAATTCGGCTGACACCCTGGAATAACGATCCGGTAAATGATCTTAGGGGAGAAGCGTTTTATTTAAGAGACGAAGAGAGCGGTAAGTTCTGGTCGCCGTCACCTTTGCCCTGCCGTGGAAGTTCACCTTACATAACCCGCCATGGGTTTGGATACAGTGTGTTTGAACATAGCGAAGATGGTATTTATACAGAGATGACCATGTTTACCGACATACAAGATCCGGTAAAATATATTGTTATAAAACTCCGCAATCAGTCGGGCAGACAACGGCGCATTTCAGCTACAGGTTTTATAGATTGGGTGTTGGGAGACTTGCGGGAAAAATATCTTAAACATACTATAACTGAGTTGGATGAACGTAGCGGCGCTATCCTGGCTAAAAATTCCTATAGCTCTGAATTTGTAAACAGGGTGGCATTTTTTGATGCTGACGGAACAAACAAAAGTATTACTACCGACAGAACGGAATTTATTGGAAGAAATGGAACGCTAAATAATCCTGAAGGATTAAGACGGGTAAAATTTTCCGGTAAAACTGGGGCTGCTTTAGACCCTTGTGCAGTTATACAGGTAGTCTTCGATTTGTTTGAAGAACAGGAGCATGAAGTTATTTTTCGCTTAGGAGCGGGAAACAATATGGATCATGCTTTAGAAATTATCCAGGCAAGTGAAGGTGCACAGGCAGCAGGTGATGCAAAACAAAAAGTACACGATTATTGGCAAAAAACTTTAAGCGTAATTCAAATTTATACACCCGATCCGGCACTGAATATATTGGCGAACGGCTGGTTAAATTATCAAACACTTGCCAGTAGGCTTTGGGCACGTAGCGGGTTCTATCAATCAGGCGGAGCATTTGGTTTTAGAGATCAGTTACAGGACGTGCTATCATTAATGCATGCACATCCAACATTGGTACGGTCCCAAATACTACTGTGTGCATCAAGGCAATTTAAGCAGGGCGATGTGCAGCATTGGTGGCATCCTCCTACAGGTCGCGGTGTACGTACCACTTGTTCAGACGATTATTTATGGCTGCCTTATGTAACGGCAAAATACATTAACGCCACTGGCGACAAAGCAATATTGGATGAGCAAATACATTTTTTGGAAGGACGCCAGTTAGTGTCAGGTGAAGACTCTTATTTTGATCTTTTTATTGCCTCTGACGATACCGCCGATTTATACAACCACTGTGTAATTGCAATTAATTATGCACTAAAGTTTGGGGTACACGGCTTGCCCTTTATAGGCTCAGGAGATTGGAATGATGGTATGGATAAAGTAGGCAATCATGGTAAAGGCGAAAGCGTATGGCTTGCATTTTTTCTATATGATGTACTGGTGCAATTTGCAGAAGTGGCCCTTCATAAAAATGAAGGTGACTTTGCATTAAAATGTAAAAACGAAGCAGAAAAACTACGCATTAATATTCGTGAGCAGGCTTGGGATGGTGAATGGTATCGGCGTGCGTATTTTGATGATGGAACACCACTTGGGTCGCATGAAAATGAAGAATGTAAAATTGACTCCATTGCACAAAGCTGGTCGGTATTATCAAAGGCCGGTGATAAGGATAAAATTAGTACAGCAATGCAATCCGCTGATATACACCTGGTGCGTAAGGAAGATGGAATTATCCAGTTGTTTAGTCCCCCATTTGATAAATCTAACCTAAACCCTGGCTATATAAAAGGTTATGTGCCGGGTGTTCGCGAAAATGGTGGTCAATATACACATGCTGCCATTTGGCTGGTGATGGCATTTGCTGCAATTGGTGACAAAAAAAGAACGTGGGAATTATTGCAAATGATTAATCCCATAAACAGGACAAGCAATGAAGATAAAATCAGCAAATACAAAACCGAACCTTACGTAATAGCAGCAGATGTGTACGCCGAGCCTAAGCACAAAGGTCAGGGTGGCTGGACGTGGTACACAGGCTCTGCAGGCTGGATGTATCAACTGATTATTCATTCTTTTATTGGTTTAAAAAAAGAAGGCAATACTTTAAGCTTTACACCTTGCCTGCCCGAAGAATGGAAAACATTTGAAGTTCATTACAGGTATATGAATACCATGTACCACATCGTCATTACACAAAAAGGTGGAACAGATGCAATGATGGTGATAGCGGATGAGGTGAAGCAGGAAGATAATAAGATTACCCTCACGGATGATGGGGCCGAACATAATATTCAAATCAATTTATAGTCTGGACAATGCAAAAATTGAAACACATTTCTTCACATCGCAAAACAAAACTAATCTTCCAAAAGATGCACCTGTAAAGGAAATGAAGTTTGAACTTTCGGGAAATTTAAACCGCCATTTGTGGAGTCTGGATAACAAAGTAGTTTCAGAAGCCGATAAAATCCTCATTAAAAAGGGCGAAAATGTTCGCGTCGTATTATACAATGGATCTATAATGAGGCATGACATGCACGGCTACGAAACGGAAACGAATGTAGGTAGGTACATTGGAAAAATGCAACGGCTCATGCCCTTTGCTGGTTTCGATTGGCGGTATAGAAAATGGGAATAGACGAACAAGAGAAAAATATCTTTAGCCAGTCACATACAAAAGACAACAGAACAGTATTTAGCTTAGGCGTAAACTACACGCATCCTATGTTGGTTCGTTTTCAAACAGAAGTATATACCTATGGCATCGTTCGCTTTTAGTTGATGAGAGAAGATATTCCAATAACTAAACGGCTTCGTTTTTCATTTATGGTAAATACTGACAAAGAGTATATGGCAGGACTTAATTATATTATTAATCGAAACATTCTGTACGGACATACTTCGACAGCGATATGGGATTTGGCGCAGGGGGTTCATTTAATTACTAATTAGCGTTCAAATGTTTCTGTTTAATTAAGGTTGTTAATTTTTAAAAGGGCCTTTTGCTATTTTAATGTAATTTTTATTTTCTTGATTTTATAAATCTGTTCAATTGAATGAAAAAGATTACTAAATCGATAAAACACACCTTTCTTTGGAAAAATTCAAGAAAACTAATTGACGAAACGTCCAATAATTGTAAGCAAACTCATATCTTAACAGATCTTTCATCTACATATAATTGACAGCTATACTGTTAAAGGCTGCTTTTACACTACTTTTGCTAATTGACCATTTCTGAACTGTTGGCAGTTGATTGCTGCAACAATATGAAGGTCAGTGGTATAAATCAACCAACAATAGCAACAAAAAATGGCTTTACCGCATCTAATAAAATACATATATAGCAACGGCACAGATGAAGTTATCCGCAGAGGTAAAAAGATTCACTCGTCAGGCTATGTAGAGTTGATTGAGTATGATGATATCATGTCGGCTGTTACATTTAGGGTAAAGGATGACACCTATTCTACTTACTATAAAATAAATCTAAATAAGTTTAAGGACGCTGCTACACTTTCACTCCGATGTAGTTGCCCTTACAACCTTGGAGAAATATGCCGTCATGAAGCGGCAGCATTGTTTCAGTTGCAGGAACTGCTAGACAGGAATATGCTTGATGAAAAAGATCTGGTGTATGACCAAAAGCATACTGTAGTAAAAATGAAGCAGCTGGAACTGAAAATGATCAGGTTGCTGGCATCTACAAAATCTTATACCGATGCCGAAGAATATTTACGCAGCTACCATGCTACCATTGTTGAGGCAAAAGACGAAAGGGTAAAAGCTGAATTGGATTATAATGGAGATCATTTCAAAGTGTTGCTTCAAAAAAATGAAGAACGAAACTTTGAC
>JANMZN010000120.1:0-2230 GCA_031383285.1 Segetibacter sp. | reverse complement strand
TGTAGTTATTGATATTCCTGTTGGGCCAACAGCCAAAGTTCGTTCGCAGGAAGAAGCCCTTAAACTTCAATACTATTTTAATGCCGTAAGTGAATCTATTGGTATTCATACAGAAGTTATTATTACGGATGGTACTCAGCCTGTTGGAAAAGGTATTGGCCCTTCATTGGAAGCCTTAGATGTTTTGGCAGTTCTTCAAAATAAAACCGATGCTCCAACTGATTTAAAAGAACGAGCCATCACCCTTTCAGCAGCCCTACTTAAATTGTCAGGACAATATGAATTAGGAACAGAATTAATTGTTGCAAGAACAATTCTTGAAAATGGAGAGGCTTATAAAAAATTTAAGGCAATATGTGAAGCTCAAGGCGGCTTCAAAGAACCCTCACTTGCAAAGCACCGTTTTGATGTATTGGCTGAAAAAGAAGGTATCGTCAAATCAATTGATAATAGAAAGTTGGCACGTATCGCAAAACTTGCAGGTGCTCCTAAAGTTCCATCAGCAGGTGTTCTATACAATGCCGCACTTGGAAAACAAATATACATAGGAGATGTGCTTTTCAGCATTTACGCAGAATCTAATGGCGAACTGGAATACGCTAAAGAATATATAAACAGTCTAAACGCATTAATCGAGATAAACTAATGAAGTCAATTATTTTTTCATTACCAGGAAACGAATCACTTACAGAAAGTATTACTGCCGAAATAAAAGCAGAAAAAGGAGATTTTGAAATACGTCAATTTCCGGATGGAGAAACGTACGAAAGGGTATTGAGTGATGTAAAAGGAAAAACTATTTTTATTGTTTGCACCCTTCATCAACCGGATGCTAAAATATTACCCCTTTTATTTCTTTGCAATTTATTAAGAGATCTAAACGTAAAATCAATTTGTCTTATTGCACCATATCTCGCTTATATGAGACAAGACAAACAATTTAATCCGGGTGAAGCAGTAACATCTCAATACTTTGCCAAACTTCTTTCATCACTTGTTGATCGTCTTATCACTATTGATCCACATTTGCATCGAAGAGTATCTATGAAAGAAATTTATTCAATCCCATGTGACGTTTTACATGCAGCTGGATTGATTTCAGAGTGGATAAAACATAATATCCCTGATGCTATATTAATTGGTCCAGATAGCGAAAGTGAACAATGGGTATCAGAGGTAGCAAAAAATGCAGGTGTACCATTCATGGTGTTACAAAAAATTCGTCATGGAGATAGTGATGTAGAAGTGTCTATTCCACAAGTTGAGAAATATAAAAACAATATACCCGTGTTAGTAGATGATATTATTTCTACTGCTCGCACTATGATTGAAACAGTAACACATTTAAAAAATGCAGGAATGAAAGCTCCAGTTTGTATAGGGGTTCATGCGGTTTTTTCAGGAAAATCTTTTGAAGAATTGAAAAAATCAGGGATTAGTAAAATCATTACTTGTAATACTATTCCTCATTCATCGAATGGAATTGACATTGCGGCATTGATCTACAAAAGCATTGAAATCAATAAGATTATACAAAATTCCGAAGTAAAAAAATAGCAAAATGAAACTTAAATATACTACTATAGAGTTCAAGGATTGGAGTTACAGTACTAAGTGCAAACCTCGTATTGAAAACTCTTTAAAAGTAAATGGAATAAGCAAAGCAAAATGGAATAAAAGGACAAAAATGTTGACTGCGGTATTTAATCCTAAGATTGTTTCGTTTGTGCAAATCCGAAATAGCTTCTGTAGATTGGCAAAATAACTTTAACATTAATTTACTATGAATACTCTTACTCTCATATTTAAACTTGCAGCCGGAATAGGCTTGTTCATGTTTGCTATGTACTTGCTGGAGGAATCTTTGAAAAATCTTTCAGGTAGAAATTTCAAGCTCTTTCTTCAACGTACTACCAAAAACAGAATAGGTGCAGTTGCAGGAGGTGCTGTGGTAACAGGAGTACTTCAAAGCAGCTCGATGGTTTCTCTAATGGTACTTGCGTTTGTGGGTGCAGGAGTGTTCACCATGAAAAATGCAATGGCTATTATTCTAGGTGCCAATTTGGGCACCACGCTGGCTAGCTGGTTGGTTGCTACACTTGGTTTTAAAGTGGATATAGAAGTGGCGGCTTATCCGGCTGTTTTCGCAGGGGGCTTGCTTCTTATCCTTTTTGGCAAGCGAAAAACCATGAAATACATTGCCTATTTTCTTTTCGGCTTTGGCTTGTTG
>JANMZN010000108.1:0-12014 GCA_031383285.1 Segetibacter sp. | reverse complement strand
CGAAAACAGTCAAGCGTCGAATTGTTATTAAGGAAAGACGATGTAATAGCCCTGCATTTGTTGAAGGGAAATGAACATCCGAAGTTTCCGACAACTTCAAGCGAAAACAATTGAAGCCCTTTCAAAACTGCTTTACAAGACAATCAATGCTTGGCTGTAGCTGCCAAAAAGACCGAAGAGACATTGCCATAAGAGTTACAAAAAGTAATTCAGCAGCAGTCGGCAACAGCTGATTTAACTGCCCACTTAAAAACTGCGGAAGGATAACAGTCGATTTTATTATGGCACTGCGAATATTCATTTACCCAACCAAATAAAAACTATTGAATGTAACCAGCGTAAAAAGCTAAAAACTAATTTACTTCCTCAACATGCCTTTGCTGCTTGGAATGCCAACCTGAGAACTAATCTTTCTATCAAATCAATTTCGGCCAGGATGCCATTTGTTTACTAGACATGAATTAGTATAAAAAAATTAAAAAATGTACAACAGGGTTGCGTAACAAGCTCAAATTAACTCCCAAGCAAGAACTGCAAATCTTCTTCTGTTAACGATTTAATAAATCCATCATCTTCCGATATTAATTCATCCGCTATTTTTTGTTTTCTATTTTGCAGTTGAATAATTCTCTCTTCAATTGTGTTTTTACAAATAATTTTATATGCAAACACTTTATTGGTTTGCCCTATACGGTGGGTCCTGTCTATGGCTTGCTGTTCGGTTGCTCGGTTCCAATAAGGGTCGAAAAGAAATACATAATCGGCAGCGGTAAGGTTGATACCGCTGTTACCTGCTTTAAGGCTTATCAAAAATAGGTTGGTGGTACTCTCTTTTTGTTGAAAGGATGTTACCATTTCAATTCTTTTTGCAGGAGGCGTTTTTCCATCAAAGTGAAAGTAATCGATGCCGGCATTATCACATTCATTTGCTAATATATCCAGCATTGTTGTAAACTGCGAAAACACCAAGGCTTTGTGAGTTTTCAATACATGTCCCAGTTCTTCCATCAATACTTCTGTCTTCACAGATTTGGTTACGTTCATTCTTTCCGCTTCTGGTAATAGCAAAGGCGAATTGCATATTTGCCGAAGCTTCATGATGCCTTGAATGACCGCTAGTTTACTTTTCGCCAATCCACTTTTTTTGATATCGCTAAAAATATTCCCTTTAATCTGTTCTTGCATATCATTGTACAAACCCTGCTGCTCACGGCTCATATTGCACCACAAAATACTTTCCGTTTTTTCAGGAAGATCGGGGGCTACTTGCTCTTTGGTTCGTCGAAGAATAAATGGCGCAGTTAGTTTTTGCAAAGCCGCTATTTTTTCCTGATTTTGATCACGGTCTATGGCATCGGCATATTCGCGTTTAAAAAATTCGCGACTGCCAAACATACCTGGCAATGAAAAATTTAGTTGCGAATAAAGATCAAAAGTATTGTTGATGACAGGTGTACCGCTAAGTGCTATACGAACCAAGGCATTCAGTTGCTGAACCACTGCAGTAATCTGAGCCGTAGGATTTTTTATGTTATGACTTTCGTCTATTACAGCGAGGCCAAACTGCATGGGCAAAAGCTTAGCGGCATCACTGCGTAAAGTACCATAGCTGGTAATTACAACCTGGTGCCTGCCTGATAGTGCTTCTTCTGCACTTCTGCTATTGCCATGATGTACGATTATATTTAAGTGTGGTGCAAATTTTTGAAACTCCTTTTGCCAATTATACATAAGTGAAGATGGCGCTACTATTAAATGTATGCAATCAGGATTTTCTTCTTGAAAGCGAGCTAAAAAACAAATAGTTTGTAATGTTTTTCCCAATCCCATATCATCAGCCAGGCAACCACCGGCACCTATTTCGGATAATAAAGTAAGCCATTCAAAACCTCGCTGCTGGTAAGGCCTCAATGTTGCTTTTACTGAAGTGGGTAGTTCATAAATGATCTTTTCTTCCAGTTGCCATTGTCGCCATTTTTTCCACCATTCCTGAGAAAAAACAGGTTTGAACAATTGGCTACTTTCACTTTCATCCTTCAAAGTGACTGTCATGAATTTCGAAATCTCCAGGCTATCTTTCATTACTTTGCCATGACGGATCATGGTGCCATATTGATGTAGCCAATCTTCGTTCAACATACCTAAGCTACCGTCTTTAAGCATGACAGCTTTTTGACCGGCAAGCATCATTTTCTGCAACTCAATTAGCTTAATTATTTCACTTCCAAAAGTTACTTGTAAATCGAGCAGAATGGTATTTCCCTTTGTGTTTGTAATTGTATGACGGGTTTCAATTTTATGGGGACTGTAGCGAAAATGACTCAGCATATCCATCCCTAATAATTCTATTTCTTCTTCTAATAAATAGTGATAAGCTTTTAAGAACCACTGCTTCTTTTGTGCATCGGCAAAAGAAACATAGTAATAGCCATTCCGTTGGCTGGTAAAATTTGGATGCAAAGCAATGATTTTATTGATCAGTTGTTCTTCGCTTGGTTGGTTTCTAACTATGGTTATTTCCTCCCCATTAATAATGGTATCATAGAATGGTTTAAATACTCCGTCCACCAGTATGCCATCATAAGACCACTGCGGTGTTAGCATCAAAAATGCATTGTTCAGTTCGCTAAGCAGGATGCGGGGTGTAGGCGGGACTTCAATAGTTTTCTTTTCAAAATGATCGTTCCTGTTTACTTTGTAATTCTCGTCTTCTAAGCTGATGACGGTTTCTTTTATTGCGGAAACATTTGTGCCTTTTAACCGGTTGTTGTTTAAACGTTCAAGCGTTTGAAAATCTTTGAAAGACAATAGATAATAAGTGCTATTGTCAATTAGAAAAAAGAATGTACGTCGAAATGCTTCCATTCCGGTTTTTCGTCCATTCAATGTTATGTTGGTAATAAGGTGTAGCTTATTTAATATTTTTGTTACCTCAAAAGAGAGTGTTGGTTTTTCTGAACTGATTGTAAATGGGGAAGTCAAGTATTTATTTTTTCCATTGGCTATTTGAGTATAGAATTTAAAGATGGAGAAATATGGCCGCAATGCATGTAATGTGTCATAAACATATTTTACCGCAGCTTTTCTGCTAAATTCATCAAATGGGATATCTTTTCTTAGTTTTCGGTAAGTTTCATTTGTGGTTTCGATCTCTGCTTCAAACCTTTCCTCTGTAAAATGTTTGATTAAAAATTGTGCATCTCCTGGTAGGTGATTGAAGTGTTTTTTTATATGCTTGAGCTCAAACGGTTCATTTTTTAGTGTAATACCTTCTTTAGATTTTTCAATGAATAGAAGCTTAACAAAATTCCATGAGTTTTGCAGATTTCCTGGTAAAAGGAGTAAGGCTATTTTATTATTTGTTGTTTTGTTACTTTCGGACACGGGTTATAGAAAAATTTTACAGACAAACATAGCTGATTTAGCTACTTGCATCATTTGAATGCTTAAAAATTATTACAAAAAGCATCCCGCATTTGGCACCTTTTCTTTGTTTACAGATGTTTTTGAGCTTAAATTGATAGTTGGCGAAGTGAGAAATTTACAATTTGACCATAATTGTTTTTTGACTATTGCTACATTTAATGTAATAAACGCCTTTGTTAATTGTAGATAAGTCAATCAGTTGCTGATGGCTCGATAAGGTGCCATTTTGTATGGAGCGGCCTTCTGCATTGTATGTTGTATAATTGACTTTTTGCCTCAAATCAAAAGCTGATTCTATTAGGCAGGTATTTCCTTTATTGGGTTTGGATAAGCTGCTAAATGCCTACTCTAAATGTTTCTAAGAGCTATCCTGTTCTTAATATATATCAGACCTACCTCAACTGGTATCTGTTTGCTTTCATTTTATGAGTTGTTTTGTAGGGCACTTTTTTACTTTTCGGAAAAAAAACTGTGAATATTGGCAATTTAAAATTCGTAAATTTAAAATTAATAACCTTGCAGAAGCGAAACTACTATTCGTATTATTGTAGTTTAATAGCTCTCAGAGACATTAATGAGAAATTATTAATTATAGCATTATGAGCGAACAAAAGATCCAGATTTTAGAAACAGTGATAATAATTTTATTTTACATTATTACCTTTTTTATCACTAAAACAATTATCAACAAGGCTTTAAAGAACACCCAATTGCAGCGGGCAAGGAGAAGAATCATTATAAAGGCTGTTCACCTTTTTACCACTATTGGTGGTGTAATACTGATAGCAGGTATTTGGGGCCTTAAACAACATGAGATTGCAGTATTCGTAAGCACAATACTGACTGCTTTGGGAATTGCTTTTTTTGCACAATGGTCATTGTTGTCTAATGTTACTTCAAGTGTTCTGTTGTTCTTTAACCATCCCGTAAAATTAGGTGACAACATAAAAATAATGGATAAGGATTTTCCATTCGAAGGAGAAGTCACCGAGTTGACTTACTTTTTTGTTCATCTTAAAACTAAATCAGGAGAGATAATAACTGTTCCAAACTCATTGTTGATAGAGAAGCCAATTGCAATACTAAAAGACAGCATAGTAGATGCGGACATTTTGTAATATTTAGTTTTCTTTTATGTTTCGCTCTTGATAATAACAAATCCCTAGTAAGGTTCCATTTATTCTAGCGAACATTGTTGTATTTCAGGGTAGGTATGGCTTCATTAACCACTGTAAGATCCGAAAATTTGAGGTGCTTTAAGTAGTACTTGTCAGATGAAACATTTATAAGCATCATGCGTTCGTTCCACTCTATTTCTAGATCAAACAGCGCCCAAAAATAATCTAACAGTCCACGTTGCAGATTTGTACAATTCCAGATTAATTGTTTTCCCGTTTGAAAGGATTACAAATAGCTGAGCAGGAAATTTGGTTAGTAAATAGGTTACAGAATATTTTTTAGCCGTAGAGAAAGTAGAAAGTTTTCGGATATTGAAATCTTCCGATGAAATCAATTCAGTAACCTTTAATATTGGCCCGGCGCTGCCATTTAGTGAAATAGCAGTGCCATCCGGTGAACCTGCTGTTATAGTTTCAATTGTAATTGTATTGCCACTTTCGTCCGAAGGCATTACATCATACATGTCAAATGCTGCTGTACTCCTGAAAGTATAGGTAGTATATTGCTTTCCTTTAAATTCATCACCACTCCAATATCCTTTTACAATACTGTCGCTGTACCCTATTCTCGTATAATGTGTTTCACCTTTTCCTTCTTTAAGTCCATCCTGAAAATTTCCAATGTGATACACACTATCGTTGTAATAATAACTGCCTTTACCGTTGGGTAGACCATTTTTAAATAAGCCGTTGTAGCGATGAAACCCAATCGCTTCTCCCTTACCATGTGCAAAACCTTTTTTACATTCTCCAATGTACTTTCCTGCTAAATTGCTCAGTTCTACTCTGCACTGTTGGAGACTATCTTGACTTAAAAGATTGCCTAACTTTAAAAAAAGTAAGAGGCTGAGTAAAACCTTAGGATTGACTTTCATTTAGCTAATAATTTTATAGTCATTTTTAGAACAAAGATTAACGTCTTTGTAAAAGTAATAGTTTTCAATTATTCTTGCAATGAGGGGTTTTGTAATTTATACAAGGATAAGATTAAATTTTGTGAAAAATAATATGGGCAACCAGGCTAATTTTACTTTGCAAATTATTTATGGCAAATCAAAAAATATAGTTTTCGACTAGGTTATCATAATCGTTTGACTAATACGTATTTCACATGAATCAAGTTCACATTCACCTACTTATTACCCATCTTCCAATTTTTGGATCCATCTTGGGTGCGCTTGTATTATTGCATGGTATAGGGATGAGAAGCAACCAAACAATTATAGCTGCTTACTATATTTTTATTGTGTCTTCAATTGGTGCCGGTATAGCATATTTTACAGGTGAGGGGGCAGAAAAAAGTGTCGAAAATTTGCAAGGAGTTGTTGAAGAAACCATAAAACAACATGAAGAGTCTGCGCTGTTTGCTTTAATTTCCTTAATCGTTCTTGGACTTGCTTCTATTTTTGGCTCATTTACTGCATGGACAAATTCCGTACATCTAAGGACAACAGCATTTATTGTTTTATTTCTGTCTGTTATTAGCTTCGGATTGGTTGCTAGGACTGGATATTTAGGAGGACAAATAAGACATTCGGAAATCAATGTCGTGGGCTTTCCTGATTCAAGTTTTAATAACCCTGAAAGTGAATAGGATTAAATAGAATTTCGTTTGAGTTTGTAAAACTCCTAAAAAGAAATAATCAGAAGCAACGATAGTTCATGTCTTCAAAGCGCGATTGCCAATATCGAATATGAACTGATTAGCATAATGGTTAAATTCAACCATCTCTTTTACTTTATTTCAACTTAATACATTCAGAATTCACCTTTGGAAAGTTTTGCATAGCGCTGTTGAAGTTGTATACTTTTGGCTTTTTATATATCTCAATAATAGAAAGTTAATATGATATTTTATTTCTTGAAATTATTTACAAGACTTTTGACTTTAAGGCTGGCATGAAAATTTCATTATTTACGGTTATAGAAGATTGTGCGAAAAATTGCCATGATAACTTCCTAATTTTTTTCCTGAAATTATGTTCATTAATATTTTTAGTAATTAATTGAATCATGCTGTTATCACAAGGAAAGAACTTATTCAATAATTTAACCCGTTATTAAAAAAATCTGAAAGATTATGACTCATTTTAAACAAATACTTAGCGTTGCACTATTTTTAGCAGTTATTTCGAGTTGTCAAAAACAACAACTTAACGATATACCACAAGTAATTCCCACCACAGATATTGACGAAAACGAAAGAAGCCTTAATCTCCTTAGTCCGGTAGATCTTGGGCTTGCGGGCAGTTTTGTAATGCTGTCTAAGACCGGAATAACCGATGTTTTTCCTTCGGTTGTAAAAGGCGATGTTGGGGCTAGTCCAATTACTGGGGCTGCCATTTTGCTTAAGTGTTCAGAAGTAAGTGGTGAAATTTATTCGGTGAATGCTGCCGGACCTCGTCCTTGTAGGATTACGAATGCTAAAAGGCTTACAACAGCCGTTGGAGATATGCAAAAAGCTTATACAAACGCAGCAGGTCGTTCTAATCCCAAATATTTGAATTTAGGGGCAGGAAAAATAGGTGGGAGAACACTTACACCCGGATTATACAAATGGACAACAGCGTTGGCTATTCCTACTGATATTACGATCTCGGGTAGTTCAACAGATGTTTGGATATTTCAGGTTGCAGGAACGCTCACTATGAGTTCCGCTGTTAGAATAACTTTGGCCAAAGGTGCTTTGGCAAAAAATATTTATTGGCAAACTTCCGGCGCAGTTACCTTAGGTACTACCAGTCATTTTGAAGGAAATATATTATCCAAGACAGGGATTAATTTACGTACCGGTGCTTCGGTTAACGGAAGGTTACTAGCTCAAACTGCGATAACATTACAAAAGAACACCGTAAAAAGACCGAATTAAAATACAATTGTTTTTGAAAGATAGTCCCGACAAGATTTGTAATTATTAATCTTTAGTAAACATGTTTTGCGTTGTTGGTAACATACTAAGAACCTTTGATGGAATTTGGTATTGATCGTAATCAATTCGTTGTGATTGTAATGATGTTTTCGATAGCAAATAAAATTCTTCGGTGCTAATGTAATGCTTCCATTTTTCCAAGACATTCAACTCATCAAACTGTCGGCTGAAATGATAACCGTTTTCGACCAACATGCGCCCAAGAGCTGGATTTTGATGTATCTCCAAAATACTTTCTACCATAGCCTCTGCATCGTTGTCATTTACTAACAATCCATTTACGCCATTATTAATAAAGTTAGGAATACCTCCAACATTGGTAGATACAATAGGCAATCCAAGGCACATCATTTCTATAAGAGAAACCGGTGCATTGTCAACCATGTTTGTACAGATGTACATATCACATGATTTTGCCAATATTACTTTTTGTTCCTGATTAATAAATCCACAGAATACAACTTCTTGCGCTACATTGTATGCGGTACGTAATGCTTCTAACTCTTTTAAATGGCCATTGTTTTGCCCTGCAATGTGAAGTGTAAATTTGTGTCCTCTATCCTTTAATATTTTAGCCACCTTCAAAGCCATTGCAGGATTGTACAACGGTTCTAGTGTACGCATCCAAAGCAGGTTTAAGCTAAACTGTGGTTTTCTAATAAAAGGATATTTATTTAGATTAAGGCTATTTGCCACTACCTCAACTTGAATGTTTTGATTAACCAACCTGTCTGCTATAAATGTAGAAGGGCTAATAATATGATCAGCCCTAACCAATGTTTTCATGTATTTCTTTGGATGCTTATCTAGCAGATCAGGGATACCGCCTCCTCTTATGACTAATACAATTTTTTTACCTAGCAGCTTTAACATCCGGCTTGCAATCTCCTGCCAATAATAACTTCCCTTGCCATTAAACCATGGTACGATGGCAACATCATAATGGTTGTGGTTGAATAATATGGTAAAAACCGTATCAAAAAACCTCAGAAATCTGCCCAAATAAATGGATGTAGTAATAACCGGAATGCTATTTTTTTGAAACAAATCTGCCATTTGCTCCGGTGCAGAACAAGGGATCTTATTGACCGTTTTATTACTTCTGAATAAGCCTACTATCAATACCTTTTTGACTTGAATCATGAAAATATTTTAGTTGTTAGTAAAAGCATTCAGCTTTTATCTTGGTTACAGAAAACAGCAAAAAATATTGGAGTTGTTGGTGCTTTTATTGCACCCGCTTTTCATGATAATGGATAAATGCGTTCAAATCACATAGCAATTTGAACGCATTTATTAAAGAGGGGTATTATCTGCAAATGGTTGCAGAAATGAAACGGTTTGTTGATTTTTGTAAGATAATCAACTGAAAAAATATACTTATGTGATAATTTAAACATTAAACCTAAAGTGCATGATGTCTCCATCTTCCACCAAATATTCCTTGCCTTGAACAGCTAATTTGCCATTGTCTCTACAAGCGGCTTCAGATTTGAATTTTATAAAGTCTTCGTATTTTATAACCTCAGCTCTGATGAACCCTTTTTCAAAATCAGTATGAATAACAGCAGCGGCTTGCGGTGCCAACATTCCTTTGGTAATGGTCCATGCCCTGACTTCTTGTACACCGGCTGTAAAATAGGTAGCTAAGTTTAATAGGCGATAGGTAGATGTAATTAACCTAGCTTCTCCGCTTTCATGAAGACCCATATCTTCCAGAAACAATTGACGGTCCTCAAAGCTTTCCATTACTGCTATTTCACTTTCAATTGAGGCGCTAATCAGTAGTATCTCAGCGTTTTCGCTGGCAACAGCTGCTTTTAAAGCTTCAGAGAACTTATTTCCATTCACCACACTTTTCTCATCTACATTACAGACATAGATAACTGGTTTTATAGTCAACAGAAAAAGATCAGCCATGTGGTTTTCTTTATCTTCATCTGACACTTCAAAGCTCCGGGCATTTTTTCCCTGCTCCATAAAACGCTTCAGCTCTTTCATCAATTCAAGACCCCTCAAAAACTCTTTATCGCCTTGTTTTGATAATTTTTCATTCTTGGAAATCTTTTTATCTATGCTTTCAAGATCTTTCAACTGCAATTCAGTATCTATAATTTCTTTATCTCTTACCGGATCGACATTGCCATCAACGTGGATAATGTTGTCGTCTTCGAAACAACGCACTACATGAATAATGGCATCTGTGCTTCTGATGTTGCCAAGAAATTGGTTGCCTAGGCCTTCACCTTTGCTTGCACCTTTTACCAGACCGGCTATATCTACTATTTCTACAGTTGCAGGCACTACTCGTTGCGGTACAACTAACTTTTCTAATTCTATTAACCTTGAATCAGGAACTGTAATCACTCCAATGTTTGGTTCTATTGTACAAAAAGGAAAGTTTGCAGCAACTGCTTTTGCATTGCTAAGTGCATTAAACAATGTTGACTTTCCCACATTTGGCAATCCCACTATACCAGCTTGTAAACCCATGATGATGTATTTCTATTTTTATGAATGCTGATTTTATTTTTTTTCTATCGAACGGGTATTTACATTTCCATACCCAAAAACAGCGGCGCAAAAGTAGGTATTTGAAATTGAAAGTATAGGCGTATTATTGCTCTGTGTACGAAAGGGGGCTAATAATGGCTATACCTATAAGTACAAGATACAACTTCAAATCCTACAAAGGGTATGGCATTAAGCAGAATATGGTCGGCATTTATCATTGTAGCGGTATTGGTTGCAGGTTATAAAGCCGTATTTAGTGGAGATGAAAAGATTTTCAACAAAATGGTCGTAGGCAAGTCCGATGATGCATTTGACACTGTTCGTTTTTCGATGGTCGGAACTCCTGTTGCCCAAGGCTTTTCGTCTAGAGTTGAATTTGAGCGTTACTTATCTGGTTTTGGTTATTATCCGGCAGATTCTTCCCATTTAGCTGCTGTCATTATCGCTGATTATGAAAAAAGTGATTCTGTAAGCATATTAAAAAGCAGTAATGGTAGCGCAAAGGTTTTTTCTTATCGGTCTATTCAATCTGTCCTCGTAAAAAAGGCAGATGGAATAATAGAAACATGTAAAAGTGCCGTGAACATCAGTATTGGTCTCATAGGAATAATGGCTTTGTTCATGGGTTTTATGAGCATTGCAGAAAGGGCAGGAGGAATCAGGATGTTATCAAGGATTATTGGTCCTTTTTTTTCAAAACTGTTTCCCGATATTCCCAAAGGGCATCCTTCTATGGGGCATATGATGATGAATTTTTCTGCCAACTTATTAGGGTTGGATAATGCGGCCACACCATTCGGAATAAAAGCGATGGAAAGTTTGCAGGAGATTAATATCAAAAAGGAAGTAGCTTCTAATGCCCAATTGATGTTTTTATGTCTTCATGCTGCGGGTTTTACGCTTATTCCGGTAAGTATAATAGCTGTAAGAGCTTCTTTAAAATCTGCCAATCCAACAGACATATTTGTGCCTTGTATGATTACCACATTTGTAGCTACTATGGCTGCTATGTTTATTGTTGCCTACAAACAAAAAATAAACCTTTTTCAACCTGTTGTTATGGCTTGGATAGGAGGGTTGTCATCTTTGCTTGTGTTGTTGGTGATTTACCTTACATCACTTGATGCTACAGCCGTGCAGTCATTTTCCGGATTATTGAGCAATGGATTGATTTTATTTATTTTTCTAGCTATTGTAATTGGAGCGGTTTATAAAAAGGTTGATGTCTTTGATGCGTTTATTGAAGGTGCAAAAGGAGGTTTTGAAACGAGTGTACGCATTATCCCTTACTTGGTGGGTATGTTGGTTGCCATCAGCCTATTGCGCACTAGTGGCTCTTTTGATGTAATTATAAATGGTATGAAGTATTTGTTTGGAGCTTTGGGTGCTGATACTCGGTTTGTAGATGGCTTACCAACTGCATTGATAAGACCGCTGAGTGGCGGAGGGGCAAGGGGAATGATGATAGACACCATCAAAAACTTTGGACCTGATTCTTTTGCAGGCAGACTTGCTTCTGTTTTGCAAGGAGCATCTGACACAACTTTCTACGTTATTGCAGTTTACTTTGGAGCAGTTGGTATTAAGAATACAAGATATGCAGTAGGTGCTATGTTACTCGCTGACTTGGTTGGTATTCTTACAGCTATTGGGTTGACTTATTTGTTTTTTGGGAATGCCTAGAATAATTAATAAATTAATTTTATAGAAGTAGGCATTTAGGCACTCCTTATAAATAAAGCTAATTATATTAGTAAACACATTTTTTTTGCAAAAATAAATAGCCATTTATGTTTGAAGGTACTAACATTATAGAGTTTGTAAAGTAGTTTGACAGCAAAGAAAAATGCTTGAACTACTTAAGTGAAATAAAATGGAAAGATGGTTTTTGCTGTTCGAAATGCGAAAACTTCACTTGGAGTAAAACGAAGATTTCATATATACGCAGGTGCAATAAGTGCAAGCAT
>JANMZN010000082.1:0-2462 GCA_031383285.1 Segetibacter sp. | reverse complement strand
CAAGGGTCAAATTACCATTGCTATCATCACCATCATTTATTGGCTCTGTAAATTGAGACAGGGTAATAGAATTAGATCTCACTTCGCTGCCTGGTTGATTTGTTCCAACAAGGTTTACTCCATTATTATCGTTGTCAATATTGTTGTCTGGATCAATTGTGCCATTTATTCTTGCCTGATAATTTGCAGGAATGATGACCCCAACAATATAGTTAGCAGCAGCTAGATCCACAAATGAATATTGACCATTACCATTGGTTGATGTTGTAGCTATAGCTCCACCATCTGCTATATTATCGTTGTTGGCATCTAAGTATAGATTTACAATCGCATTTGGAATAACAGGTTCTGAAAGGTCTTTGATATTGTTGGCATTTATGTCAAGAAAGACAAGATTTCCTAAAACCAAGTTATTGGCAGGGGGACAAAGCGCAATGTCTAACGAAAGGTTTCCGTTATTATCATCACCATCATTGGTTGGTTCAGAAGCTGGTGACAAAGTAATTGCCAATGATCTTACCTCACTTCCAGGTTGATTTGCACCAATATAAGTTACGCCATTATTATCATTGTCAACATTATTGTCGGGATCAACAGTTGATACCGGACCTCTGGTAAATCCTGTAGGAATAATAACACCTACAATATAATTTCCAGCGTTTAAACTTGCGAATGCGTAGTTACCATTGGCATCAGTGGTTGTTGTTGCAATGGCTGCACCATCAACAGTATTGTCATTATTTGCATCTGCATACAGTAATACAGTTGCATTAGCGATACCCGGCTCAGATGCATCTTTTGTATTGTTGACATTGTTATCTAACCATACTAAATTGCCAAGAGAAAGGGTAGAGGAAGTTAATACAAATGAAATTGTAGTATCATGGCAAATGGAACCTCCTGCATTTGAACTACTATAAACTTGAATGTTTACAGAATAATTACCCGCACTTCCAGTCCATGCACCGCTACCGGTAGCAGGACTATTATATGGAGCAGCATTTTCAATAATTGAACTTGGAGTTGGTCCGGAAATAGTGAATTTCACACTGCCTACTGTTCCGGAGGTGGAAGCTTCAAAATTGTACAAAGAACCAAGTTGTGCCGGGGTAAATGAAGCACCATTAGAAATCGGTAGATCAACTCCGCCGTCAAGTTTGTTGAAATAAAGGCTTGTTATTCGGCCAGTACAAGGAGATGCCCCAAGACATAGTGCAATATCGAGTGTTTGATTGCCATTATTATTATCTCCATCAGTTGTAGGCTCAAAACCTACAGTTAAAGTGATGGCAGAGGATCTCATTTCTCCACCTGCTGTACTCGCTCCAATTAGATTTACACCGTTGTTGTCATTGTCAATATTATTATCCGGATCAATAGTCGAAGCCAAACAACTTGTGTAACCTGTTGGAATGATCACACCAACAATATAATTCCCGGGTTCCAAATTTGTAAATGCATAGTTTCCGGTAGTATTTGTTGTGGTTGTAGCAATTGCTGCTCCGTCCGCTACATTATTGTTATTTGCATCTGAGTATAGATTAACGGTTGCGTTTGCAATTCCGGGTTCTGATGCATCTCTCAGATTATTTCCGTTGCTATCTAGCCAAATCAAATTACCCAAATTTACTTTTGGGCATGGAGTGGGATTAACAACTTCAGAATTATTGCCTGTTTTACTTGGACTTGCGTGTACGTTGGTAATTAAGGGATAACCAAATCCGGCACTCCCAAATACAGAAGTACGAATAGTAAACTCATACCAAACATCAAAAATCCAATTAGGATAAGTCGGATTACTTACATAATTGGTATCTGTTGCTGGTGAATTGGTTGTCAATCTGTAATTAAATGTGTTGAAATTCTCACTTATAGAGGTCTTTACATTAAGTACATCAGATGCATTTCCAAATTCCATCTTACCATCACCTCCATTTACACCCAAAGTGGTATAACCTGAAGGGACAGTGTTACTTGCTGTAATGTAATCCATTTTAAGCTCAGCTTTTCTTACACCTCCTGCGTCATACAATGCAATTTGAAGGTGGTCTGAACCAACCAAATCACCGAAGTTGTGGTTTTTCGTAATCCACCCAATAGCAGTGGTGCCGTATGTGTTGTCAACAAACTTTTTGGTGAAGGTAATTCTCATGGTCATTGTACCATTTGAATTGATTGTCCAGGTGGAAGTTGCACCTGCAATTGTTGGCTTCGTAGGACTAATAAAGCATTGGGTACCGCTAGAAAGTACTTGGGCTTCAGACATGTTGTAAACTACGGATAGCCATAGTAGTAATACAATTCGGGTAAACATTCTCATGTTGGATTCTAATTTATATTAAAAAAAATTTATAACAATTTTGAACAACAGTAAATTAACCTTAAAAAACAAAGGTTTTGGCTATCAGAAGAATGATTGGATTGGATAAAAAAGTAGAAGAGAGTAGCCCAAAATTATGACT
>JANMZN010000066.1:0-5341 GCA_031383285.1 Segetibacter sp. | reverse complement strand
TATTCAGTAAATTTTAAGATAAAGGAAATTCAAACCGGCAAAGAGGTACCCGTATTGGGCTTGCCTGCAAATTTAAAAGCTGGCGGACCATGGTGGAGCCCAAAGCAAACGGCATTTGCTATTACCCAAACTAATAATAGCGGAATTGATCTTTATTTGGTAGATGTAAAAACGGCTACCGCAAAAAAAGTAAATAAAACATTGTTGAACACCATAGTTGATGGAGTTCATTGGGAAAACGAAACCACCATTTGGTATACTGGAATAATGAAACCATCAAGTGCAGCCCCACCGCAGCCAATTGCACCATCAGGTCCGGTCATTCAGCAAAACCTTGGTAAAACAGCTGCAAGTCGCACCTATCAGGACTTGATAAAAAATGAGTACGATGCAAGTTTGTTTGAGTTTTATGCTACAGGCAAGTTGATACGTAATGTAAGCGGTATAGAAACAGTGATAGGAAAACCCGGCATACATGTGAGTGTGAACCTTTCTCCGGATGATAAGTATTTGATGATTGAAAAGATTGATAAACCATTTTCTTACCTGGTACCTTCTAGTGGATTTGCATCTACTACGACCATTTTTGATAAGAAGGGAAATGAAGTAAAAATGTTGGCTAAAAACCCAAGTTCAGAAACAGCACCCACAGGGTATGATAATATTCAGAATATTCCTTCAAGGTTTAATTGGCGTAATGATGAACCTGCTACTGTTTATTGGATGCAACCTCTGGATAGCGGTTTGTATAAAAATAAAATGGAGTTTCACGATGCCGTAATGATGCTCCGGTCTCCATTTGATGGTACTCCCCAAACCCTCGTAAAAACCAATTATAGGTTTCAGCGAATAATATGGGGAGATGCTTCAACAGCTTTATTGGTAGAAAGTGTTCGACGTCAGCAAATGCAAAAAGTAAGTGTATTGAACCCTTCGACAGGTGCAGTTGAAAAGTTGTACGAAATCAGTTCAAACGATGCTTATGGCGATCCCGGCTCACCTGTAACATCCAAAAACTATCTTGGTCAACAGGTACTTTCATTTGTCGATGGAAAAAAATTATTGCTAACTAGTACTGGGGCTTCGCCTAAAGGAGATTTGCCTTTTTTATCTATTTATGATCTGGCTGAGAAGAAGAATAATATTATTTGGCGTAGCGAAGACCCATATTACGAAAGTGTTACGAAAGTAATTGATGCAGATAAAAAAATTTTTATTACCAGCAGGCAAAGCCAGGTAGAAACGCCCAACTACTATTTGAGAAATCTTAGCAAAAACAATGCGGTAGCGCTAACCCAATTTACGGATCCGCAACCCGCTTTGCGGAAGGTAGGAAAGGAGAAAATACATTACAAACGTAAAGATGGTATTGACCTTACAGCCACCTTATATACTCCCGAAGGTTACCAACCGGGCAAGGACAAACTATTGCCAGTATTTATGTGGGCATACCCCCGTGAATTTAAAAGTGCCGATGATGCTGCACAGGTTCGCGGAAGCCAAAATACGTTTACAAGATTAAGTTGGGGAAGTCCGGTTTATTGGGTTACCCAAGGCTATGCCATAATGGATGCAACAGAATTCCCTATCGTTGGCGAGGGAGAAAAAGAGCCCAACGATAATTTTGTAGATCAATTAATCTGGAATGCAGAAGCTGCCATTAATAAGATTGTAGAATTGAAAGTTGGTGACAGAGATCGGGTTGCAATTGGTGGGCATAGTTATGGAGCTTTTATGACTGCAAACCTACTTTCGCATAGCAGATTATTCAAAGCAGGCATTGCCCGAAGTGGTGCATATAACAGGACACTTACGCCATTTGGTTTTCAGAATGAAGAACGAACGTATTGGCAGGCACCAGAAGTATATAATACCATGAGCCCTTTCAGTAGTGCTGATAAAGTGAAAGATGCAATGCTATTGATTCATGGCGAGGCTGACAACAACCCGGGTACGTTTCCTATTCAGTCCGAACGATTGTACAACGCAATAAAGGGTCATGGAGGTACGGTTAGGTATGTGCAATTGCCATACGAAGCGCATAGTTATGCAGCAAAGGAAAATCTGCTGCACATGTTGTGGGAAATGAATGAATGGTTGAATAAATATGTGAAGAATGCGAAGTAAAAATTGGGTATTGTCTTTTTAGGGGGCTGTTTTTGTGTGATAATATTTTCTTCGCTTTGAGATCATTTTTTGTTCCCTACTTTTAAAATTATTCTTGACTTATTTTTTTTCATACATACATCTTCTCATATATTTACATTTGTAAAAGCCAAATAAGTATGAAGAGAATGCTAATCGTTTATTTTTCTATTTTTTTTCCTATACTTTCCTTCTCTCAAAACTTTCAAAAGGAAGCAAACGAAGCATTTCTCCTAACCCGGATGGTAAACAAGTTTCATGTAAATCCCCGACTTGTAAACGATTCTTTTTCCGCCCTGGTTTTTAAAGAATTTTTGGAACAAGCAGATACAAGAAAAATGTTTCTTACAAAGGAAGATGTAGTAATCTTATCAAGTTATAAAACAAAGTTGGATGATGAAATTCTAAACAAGCAATTCACTTTTTTACAATTAGCTACCCGGTTATTCGAGCAACGAGTATTAATGACCGACACCATAATTGATAATATTGCAAAATCCCCTTTTAATTTTAACCTGGCAGAAAAGATAACAAAATCAGAATTCAATAATCCTCCGGCAAATGATGTAGCAATGCGAATGGGATTTTATAAATGGATGAAAAAATCTACGCTTAATTTTATCTTAAACAATAATGAAGATATAGGATCATTAAATGCTCCCCAGCTAAAAAAATATACCGATAGCATTGAACCAATAGGTAGGTTAAAAGCAAAATCAATTTGTAAGCGATATATAAAGGGTATATTGGAAAGACCAGGGGGTATAGCGCAGGAAATATCTGATAGTTATTGTAAAGCGATTGCTCATTGTTTTGATCCGCATACAGCATATTTACCTCTTACGGACAAGGAAAATTTCGAGTCAGACCTTGGCAATAAGAAAATATTATTTGGATTTAGCCTCGATAAAAATGAAAATGGCGAGCCCGAAATTGACAATCTTCTTCCTGGAAGTTCTGCATTCAAATGCGGTCAATTTAACAAAGGAGATAAAATAGTCTCTCTGCAATGGGAAGGAAAGTCAGCTATAGATGTTTCTGATGCAAGTATTCAGGAAATTTACAAGATTTTGGATGCCAGTAATCACGATAAAATGGTATTTACCATACTGAAGCCTGACGGTACAACCAAACAGGTTCCCTTAATAAAAGAAAAATCGGATGATGTAGATGATGAGGATAATAAGGTAAAGAGTTTTATTTTGAAAGGCAATAAGACAATTGGTTATATTTCCTTACCCAGTTTTTACGAAGATTGGGAAGATGAAGAGATAAATAGAAATGGATGTGCAAATGATGTGGCCAAGGAGATTGTAAAATTAAAAAATGAAAAAATTGACGGGCTTATATTGGACGTACGATACAACGGTGGAGGATCTGCCAGAGAAGCAGCTGAGTTGGCAGGTATTTTTATAGATGGTGGACCCGTTGCCCAATTTAAATCAAAAGAAGCCAAAGCTTTTACTTTAAAGGATATTAATCGGGGCACAATTTACGATGGTCCTCTCGTTGTAATGGTTAATGGTTACAGTGCTTCTGCCTCCGAACTTATTGCTGGAACCCTACAAGATTATAATCGGGCAATAATTGTGGGAAGTACAACATATGGTAAAGCTACAGCTCAAGCCGTTTTTCCAATGGATACAACCATTAAAATTGAGGAAGATTTTTCTAAAATTCAAACTAACAGTTATGTTAAGATCACAACTTCCCAATTGTTCAGGATAACGGGTAGAACAGCACAAGGGATAGGTGTAATGCCCGATGTGATATTTCCTGATATGCTGCAAGTAGATGGGCAGAGAGAAGAGAATAACCCGCTCTCGATAAGAGCAACCACCGTTGATGCCAATAAATATTATACGCCCTATGCATCGCTTCCATTAGAAAAAATAAAAGCAACAGGTAATGTAGAAGTAGCCAGCTCTGACTATTTTCAAAAGCTCCTTACTTATATTGTTAAGAGGAAAACGTCGCTTGACTTTAAGGATGTTTCTCTTAGAATTTCCGATTACACAAAGCTTCAAGTTGAAAAATCAATGGAAGAACCTACAGCCGATAGTGTAAAGGCTGATTATATAGTTACACAACATAATTTTGAAAAAGCCAGACAGGCTTCCAATATTGATCTAAAGGAAATGAATGAAAGCTGGATGGAGTTGTTGCTGGAGGATCCATATATAAGGGCTACTTATAAAGTCATGCTAACATTAATAAAATAATAAATCATCAAAACAAAAACAAATATGAAGCATTGTTTAATCATCTTGATAACTATTGCACTTTTGAACTGTTATAAATCTGGCTATTCGCAAACGTTAGACAATCCGGGTAACTACATGACTGCTTTGGTAAATGCACAAACCGAAATGAACCAAAAATATATGCAATATGTCAGTAAATCGTCGCATGGAGCAAGTGCAAGGAAACAAGAAAAAGTGAGGCAGCAGGTACTTGAAAGTATTACTAATAGCCGCTATAAAACAACCGATCTTCCATTTTTTAAAGGAGACAATGAATTGAGGAAAGCTTGTATCGACTATATTTCGCTATGCTACAACATATTTAATGAAGATTATAATAAAATAGTGAACATGGAGGAAATAGCTGAACAATCATTTGACGAAATGCAAGCAGTCATTTTACTACAAGAGAAAACAAGCGAGAAACTAAAGGAAGCTTCAGATAAAATGGGGGATGCATTTGATGCATTTGCTGCCAAGTACAACATAAAAGTTACTGAAGAAAAAAGTGAATTAGGTCAAAAAATGGATGAAGCTGCTAAGGTACACCACTATAAAAATATCATTTACCTGATCTTTTTTAAGTGCAACTGGCAAGACAATCAAATGTCTAAAGCAATTAATGATAAAAAGATAAACGACATTGAACAAGCACGTAATTCACTTATTCGCTATGCCGATGAAGGACTAAAAGCACTTGATACAATTAAGGCATTTAGCGGCGACAACTCTCTTGTAAATACCTGTAAAATGGTATTAAGGAACTATAAAAAAATAGCAGAGAAAGAAATACCAAAACAGACCGACTACCTTTTAAAGGAAGAGAATTTTGCCAAGATGAAAAACAGTTTTGAATCAAAAGGTTCAAGCAGAACCAAAGAAGAGGTTGATAATTTCAACAAAAGTGTGAAGGAAATAAATGAGGCGGTTAATATTTCTAATCAAGCATTAAC
>JANMZN010000059.1:0-2642 GCA_031383285.1 Segetibacter sp. | reverse complement strand
ATGTAGCAATAAGTTTGTTAAGTGATAACCCCATGCACTTTTTCCCCATAAAAAATAGTCTATAGCAATAGAGAGGTCACAAACCGGCCGGAAGGAATTTCTTTGAAACCATTTGCCTTGTTTACTCAGCGGAATATGAATAAAGTCGTCATTAAGAAAGTAAAGCGGAAATGGATTAAACAACCAAAACCCTGCAGCTACAGCTATCAATCCTATGATCAGTTGAGTTTTGGGTATTTGATTTGATTGCATTTCTCCCGCAATATAAGCCAATGTAAAGATGTACGGTTTAGCAACCCAAATTCTATTCAAAGATTTATCTTCTAATTAACCTACGTCCATTTTTTGGTGCCCAATTATTTCTCATTTCCTCATTTTCAAATTAGCTAATCAGCACAATATCCCATTAGCGCATTAAATACTCCTCCCCTTCATCGCACCGCTTACTGCCACATCCATTACCCGTTCAGCATAGGGTCGGCTGATATCATTCAATTCTTCAACCTTTCGATGTATCAGATCCTTATCATCCATGGTCAAAGCCAACTGCAACGACTGCATAGCTTCAGCAGTGGCTATCAATTCTTGTGGTGAAAGCATGGCAGCATTTTTTCCAATAAACCGTTCGGTGGTTTCCAGCAATTGCTCGCCTTCTGTACGGGCCTCAACTAGTGCCCGTTTGGCTATATCGTCTTTTGCATGGGTAATACTATCGAGCAACATTTTCTCTACATCTGCATCACTTATTCCATATTGAGGCTTTACTTCTATACTTTGTTCTACACCACTCCTCAACTCCTTTGCCTTCACCACCAATATGCCATCAGCATTGATCAGAAAAGAAACCTCCACTTTAGGAAATCCTGCAGGCATGGCAGGAATACCGGTCAGATTAAACTCTGCCAGCTTTCTATTATCCTGCACCAAATCTCTTTCGCCTTGGAACACACTTATTCTCATACCACTCTGTCCATCTTTGTGCGTAGTATATTGCCTTCCTACCTTTGTTGGTATTTTGCTGTTGCGAGGTATCAGTACATCCATCAGTCCGCCCATGGTTTCTAACCCAAGGCTCAAAGGAGTGATATCGAGCAACAAAAAATCTTTGTTATTGCCGGCCAAAATATCTGCCTGAACAGCAGCGCCCAATGCCACCACTTCATCAGGATTAACATCATCATACACAGGCCTTCCAAAAAAATCACTTACTGCTTTTTTTACAACAGGAATACGGGTACTTCCACCCACCATCACCACTGTTTCTATTGCTTCGGCAGTAAGACCGGCATCCTTCAATGCATGGCGACAGCTATCAATCGTTTTATCAATAAGCGGCTGGATTAAACTTTCAAACTCCACTTTTGTAATCCTCAATAAATCTCCGTTTACAGTGGTTTCATACGCTTCGTTGTTGCTCAAATGCTTCTTAGCATCCTCTGCTTTCAGGCGAAGTGTCTGAGATAGTTCTTTATTGGCAAACATTTCTTCCTCGCTCAACCCGCTTTGAAGCAACCAATGTTTTATGATGGCTCTGTCAAAATCATCACCACCCAGGTAGGTATCGCCATTGGTACTAAGGACTTCAAAAATGCCATTGGTAATTTGTAAAATGGAAATATCAAACGTACCGCCACCGAGGTCATAGACTGCTATGGTTTTGGTCTCTTCTTTTCCCAATCCAAGGCCATAAGCAAGGCTTGCTGCTGTAGGTTCGTTAATAATCCGCAATACATCCAATCCGGCTAATTTACCGGCATCCCGTGTAGCTTGTCGCTGTGCATCGTTGAAATAAGCAGGGACAGTAATGACCGCCTTGGTCACGGGTGTTTTCAGGATGTGTTCGGCCCTCGACTTAAGCTCCTTTAAAATGTACGACGAAAGGTCGATGGGTGAATAAAACTTATCTCCTACCTGCACTTTTACCAGACTTTCGGTATTGTCATCTATTACTTTGTAGGTAAAAAATGAACTGTGTTCCTTCAGGTCATTATAGCTTTTTCCCATCAGTCGCTTGGCGCTAAAGATGGTATTCTGAGGTTCGGAAATCAGGTATTGTTTGGCGACTTCTCCTACTGTTGCATTGCCCATTTTATCAAAATGTACAATGCTTGGCACAAGGCTACTGGAGTCATGTTCTTTGAGTGCAACCGGCTGCTTGGTGTCGGGGTGAATAATGGCCACAAGGCTGTTGGTAGTGCCCAAGTCAATGCCCACAATCATTTCTTCTTTTTGCAAAGTACCTGTAGCTATATTGATTGAAATTTTTGCCATACGATCTGTTTGGCTGCAAATGTAGGGCAAGCTGATTGCTAAAATAAAATATTGGGCAATGGATTAACAAACATGAGCTATTCATTCAAAAAATGAAGGATTTTTTTATGTCAGCTGAAGAAAGTCTTTTGAACGTCGTTGTGTCACACACTTGAACGGCAAATCGCTTTGGAGCAAATGAAGGCAGTAAGGATGTAATATTCGACCAAAGAAATAAAAATTGGTGTATTTTTGTTTTGTAAAGCATTAGCCTTTGCAGGTGTATTCATCACCTGCAAAATATTCTTCCGCAGCACTCCCACGTTAACCTTATCCCTCCAACTATTCCCCTGTCACTCCGACAATAGGAGAAGTCTAATGCACATTCATAG
>JANMZN010000002.1:0-4398 GCA_031383285.1 Segetibacter sp. | reverse complement strand
GGCTTTACCCATGCTTTGCAAACTGTGATCGCTATTGCTTACCACACCTACAGTTGCATAACAGTTGATTAGTATTTTTCTCAACTCACCACTTGGCATTTTGATGATGGCATACTTCTCTTCTTTGTTGGTCAGTTGAGCAGAAGCACCTGCACTTCTTACTAATTTACCACCTTGTCCAGGTTGCATTTCAATGTTGTGAACAACAGTACCTAAAGGCATGCTTTTCAATTGAAGCGCATTTCCTAGATCAGGAACAGCAGCGTCTCCACTGATAACCGTAGTACCTACTTGCAAACCTTGTGGAGCAAGAATGTATCTTTTCTCACCATCAGCATAATGCAGAAGAGCAATAAAAGCTGTACGGTTCGGATCATATTCAATACTTGCAACGGTTGCAGGAATTTCTTTCTTGTTTCTTTTGAAGTCGATAATACGGTAAGCCTTTTTGTGACCACCTCCTATGTACCTCATTGCCCTTCTACCCTGGAAGTTTCTTCCACCGGTCCTTTTAATAGGCTCCAACAAACTCTTTTCGGGAGTATCTGTTGTGATCTCAGCATAGGCGTTACCAATTCTCCATCTGGTCCCTGCTGTTGTTGGTTTATATTTTCTTAGTGCCATCTTATCAATTTTTGCGAACTTATCAGCGCCGCCTACTATTAATTATTTTGGATTAGATGTTTCCGTATAAATCTATTGTTTCACCTTCTGCTACGGTTACCATTGCTTTCTTGTAAGCAGGTTTTTGACCTTTTACAAATCCGGCTTTTGTGTAGCGTGTTTTATTTTTACCAGGTACAACCACAGTATTTACATCTGTAACTTTAACGCCATAAAACTCTTCAATAGCTTTTTTAATTTCAAGCTTGTTGGCTTTACGTGCTACTTTAAAAGCATATCTCCTCAACTTTTCCTGTTGAGCATTTGCCTTTTCTGTGAGTATCGGTTTTACTAAAACTTCTGCAAGTCTCATCTTACTAATTTGAAAATTTGAAAATTCGAATATTTGAAAATAATTTTATCATTACTGAAGTAGTTTCAAATATCCACTTTATGCTACCGCTTCTTCTTCTGTGAATATTTTTGCTGCACTTTCGGTCAACACCAACACATCAGCATTGATTATTTCATAAGTATTAATATCACTTAACAAAACAGTTGCTGCATTTGGAACGTTTCTGCTACTTAAGTGCAACATCTCATTATACTCAGGAACAACAAACAAAGTCTTCTTATCAGAAACTTTCAGGTTGTTCATGATGCTAAGGAATTGGCTAGTTTTTGGTGCAGCCATGTTGATATCCTCAACCACTACGATAGCACTATCCTTTGCTTTGTAAGACAATGCACTGATCTTTGCAAGGTCTTTCACTTTACGGTTCAGCTTGATATCATAACCGTGTGGTTTTGGTCCAAATATGGTACCACCACCTTTGTATATTGGGTTACGAATGTTTCCTTTACGTGCACCACCGGTACCCTTTTGCTTGTGAAGTTTACGGCTCGCACCTTGAACTTCTGCACGGGTTTTTACTTTATGTGTACCCTGACGTTGTGCTGCCAAATATGATTTTACAGCCAGGTAAACCACGTGATTATTAGGCTCTGCACCAAATATATCTTCTGGTAATTCAATTGATCTGCCTGTAGGCTGACCTTGTATATTTAGAATGTCTAGTTGCATATTATTTCTGAATTAAAACGATGGAACCAATATGGCCTGGAACAGAACCGCTGATTAATATATAATTTCTTTCAGGGAAAATTTTCACAACTTTTAATCCCTTTACTTTCACTCTATCCTGACCCATACGGCCTGCCATGCGCATACCTTTGAATACTCTTGCAGGGTAAGATGATCCACCAATAGAACCCGGTGCTCTCTGGCGATCGTGCTGACCGTGAGATGCTTCACCCACACCATGGAAACCGTGACGCTTTACAACGCCCTGGAAACCTTTACCCTTAGTTGTACCAACTACTTCGATGTTATCGCCTTCAGCAAATATTTCGCAGGTAATAGTTTCGCCTAAAGATTTTTCTAATGAGCTGTTTCTGAATTCTTTTACTACTTTCTTGGATGTAGTGTTGGCTTTTGCGAAGTGATTAATTTCAGCCCTGGTGGAGTTTTTCTCTTTCTTCTCGCCGTAAGCGACTTGAATTGCGTTGTATCCGTCTGTTTCTACAGTTTTAACCTGTGTTACGACGCAGGGACCAGCTTCGATGATGGTGCAAGCTGTTTGCTTACCATCGGTACCGAAGATGCTTGTCATCCCAATCTTTTTACCAATAATTCCTTTCATGTTTTATTGTTTTGACCCCGATGGTTAAAAGGACTTCCGCCTGTGGCGGAATCGATCCCCGTTTGCCACCGACCTTTTCCTTTTTTCTTCGAAATGATATTGACTATCAACATCCGATGATGGAAGTACCGATGGTAAACAAACCTCGAAGGGCTTGTTCATATTTCACCTCACTTTTGACAGTGAGGAATGTTTTTTTATTTTGATCAGCGCTGCTTATTTACTTTTTTAAGAAGTCATTCGCAGATGATATTTGTAAGAACTATTTACAATTTTTTCCCTTACGGAAAGCATTGATTTTGTTATGCCTTGATCTCTACTTCTACACCTGATGGCAAATCAAGTTTGCTAAGTGCATCTACAGTTCTTGATGAAGAAGTGTAGATATCCAGCAATCTTTTGTGCGTACACAATTGAAATTGCTCACGTGCTTTTTTGTTTACGTGCGGAGAACGCAATACAGTGAAAATTTTCTTGTGTGTAGGTAAAGGAATAGGACCTGTTACCACAGCACCTGTACCGCGAACGGTTTTCACAATTTTCTCAGCAGATTTATCTACCAGATTGTGATCGTAAGACTGCAATTTTATTCTTATTCTTTGAGACATAATCAAACCCAATTTTATTAATTGGGAGCGCAAAGGTAAGGGGATAGACTATACTAAACAACATTTTTAAAAATAATTTTCGCTTAAAATGAAAAAAAAGATGATAAAAGCTAAAAAACGGGGTAACTTTTTGATGATAAGGAGTTTTTTGAAAAAAGTCTGAACACTTTGAGCTCACCAACATGAACGGATAGTAAGCCGTCTCCTCCAGCAATGGACCTCGCTTGTGTAATATATGCATATCATCAAAATCAAAAAGGTACTTCCATGCCTTTTGAACTCAGCCACTGTAGGTATTTTACACACGGTGTTACACAGTCTATGCATTAGACCTACTATCATCTTCTATTCAGCATTGAAAAGAGCTATCTACACTCTTTTCATTCGTGACACACCCCCCCACGCGGACGAGAACTTTATGTTATTAATTATCAATTATAATTCATAATTACTTTTTATTTACTATCAATACAACAACCAATATAAAACAGATAGCCCATAATAAATTACAGATCACCTTCTGTCGCTTTGTCTTTTCAGAAACTTTCCCCATGTATGGAAATATGTAGTAAATAAAAAGTGGATGAGATCCCAATAAGGGCTTTATTAACTTACCATTCTTTTTATCCAAATCTCGGTGAATTAGATTTTTAGCAAAAAAAATTAAACCAGTAATAAGGATAATAATCATGGTTGCTGCATTTCCCATTGAATTGTTTTTTCTTGATGTAAGTTCCTAACTCTAATATTGGTAAGCTTATACTAAACTCGCCACCCATTCCAAATCCTAACGCACTTCCAACGTCTATTGAAATCCAACTCGAACTAACTTTTGTACTAGTGTTCGTTTCTTCATGCACACTAAATAAAGAAAAAACTGTTACTGTTCTCTTTTCCATCGTACCCCTGTTATTTGAAGTGTTCCAAAGAGTCACTTCAATTTATTATGAAACCTAGGTCTCCCGAAAAAAAGTCGGGACAAGTTGCGACCGGTAGAATTTAAACCAGTTCCAATTCAATCTTACCTTTCATTGTTGTGCAATAATCAATTGCGCTACTATACTTATAATGCCATGTTTCATACACAATACCAGCCCTGAATTATTTAACTTGTTTAAATTAATTTTTAAACCCTATCCGCTCCCTATCTTCCCATTTTCTTTGCGCTGCATTTTCGTCTAGTAGGTTTTCCATTGCATTATAAATTTGGTTTAGCTGTGTATCGTGTTCACCCAATCTTTCTTTTATCTGTTTCAGCTGCTCCCTTATATCGGTTTGCTTCAATAATATCCGTCTTACTTCTACAAAGGTTCTCATAATGGCAATGTTCATATTAATTGCCCGGTCGCTGTTTAGTACGCCACTTAACATTGCAACGCCCTGTTCGGCAAAGGCATAGGGCAAATATTTACTATGCTGCCCCCGACCTATTTTTAAGGTCACAATTTGTGATGTTAAAGAATTTGTTTTTTGCAACTCTTCAT
>JANMZN010000507.1:0-2529 GCA_031383285.1 Segetibacter sp. | reverse complement strand
TCCCACTTGATAAAAGGACTCCAGTTGAGGAACAACCCAATTGCGAAAATGAGTAGCGACCGCGTAAATAATTTTCTCATAAAAGCGGCAGTCCCTTTTTCTCTTAGCCGTGGTAAAACAAATGCCATTGCATTGCCTACTGCAAAAAGAAAAAATGGAAACACCAGATCGGTAGGTGTACAACCATGCCAGGCCGCATGTTCAAATGGCGGATAAATATGAGACCAACTGCCCGGATTGTTAACCAAAATCATCAAAGCCACTGTAGCGCCCCTAAACACATCTAGCGAATAATATCTTTCTTTCATGGATTGAAATGGGAGGGTAAGGTAGAAACTTATCTTGAAGTGTAGATAAAAGTAGTTGTGATTTTATTATAACAGTAAATTTTGGTTTGAATGGTTGTACCAAAGCACTATAAGACTTTATCTTTGCAACCATGCAGACAGATTTTTTGGTTATAGGATCGGGCATAGCAGGACTCACTTATGCCTTGAAAGTAGCTGAGGCCCGTCCGGATAAGCAAGTGGTAGTTATTACAAAAGCACACAGCGATGAAACGAATACCAAGTATGCACAAGGCGGCATAGCAGGTGTATGGGATGCCGAAAACGATAGCTACCAACAGCACATAGAAGATACTTTGATAGCCGGTGATGGACTGTGTAATGAAAAAATTGTTGAGATTGTAGTAAAGGAAGGACCTGAACGAATAAAGGAAATAATAGAGTGGGGAGCTGCTTTTGATAAAGATGCCGCAGGAGAATATTCATTGGGCAAAGAAGGAGGACATAGCGTAAACAGAATTCTTCACCACAAAGATGTGACCGGAAGGGAAATGGAACGGGCACTTATACTAAAGATTCAAAGTTTGCCGAATATCCGACTCATCAACCATTGTTTTGTTATTGATCTGATTACCCAACATCACCTTGGTTTTCTTGTTACCAAATCTACCCTAGATATTCAATGCTTTGGTGTATATGTACTGAACCTTGAAAAAAATGAAATAGAGAAAATATTATCCAAAATAACTGTGTTTGCCACGGGTGGAAACGGGCAGGCATACCGTACAACTACCAACCCTAAAATAGCAACTGGGGATGGTGTAGCAATGGTGTATAGAGCAAAAGGAAGAATTGAAAATATGGAGTTTATTCAGTTTCATCCTACCGCTTTATTTCAGCCCGGCGAATCGCCGTCTTTCCTTATTACAGAGGCTGTACGTGGCGACGGAGGCATTCTTAGAAATAGAAATGGGGAAGCCTTTATGAATCGCTATGATGAGCGCAAAGACCTGGCACCAAGAGACATTGTTGCACGTGCCATAGATAGCGAAATGAAGATCAACGGTACAGAACATGTGTACCTCGATTGCAGGCATATGGACCTTACCAAATTCATTCATCACTTTCCCAATATTTACGAAAAGTGCCTTTGCATTGGGATAGATGTTGCTAAGGACATGATACCGGTTGCACCTGCGGCGCATTACAGTTGTGGAGGAATAAAAACCGATGAGCATGCAAGAACATCCATTGCAAATTTGTATGCTTGTGGAGAATGTGCGAGTACAGGCCTGCACGGTGCCAACAGACTTGCGAGTAACAGCCTGTTAGAGGCCATGGTGTTTGGTCATAGGGCTTACCTGAATTCTGTCGCTCGTTTATCAGATTTGGAAGCGATAGAAAAAGGAGAATTCGAATTGTTGGGCTCAAAAATTCCTGATTGGGACACGCAGGGAACGAGTGATCCCAAAGAAATGATCCTGATTACCCAAAGTTTAAAGGAACTTCAGCAGATCATGAGTGATTATGTTGGAATTGTTCGTACAAACGTGAGGCTGGAAAGGGCTATGAAACGCCTGGATCTTTTGTTTGAAGAAACGGAAGAATTGTACCGTTCCACAAAAGTGTCACCTCAGTTGTGTGAGTTGAGAAACTTGATAACTGTTGGCTACCTAATTGTAAAAGGTGCTTCCTTTAGAAAAGAAAGCAGAGGGCTTCATTTCAATACAGATTATCCGGAAAAGAGCTATTTAAAAGAGAATATTGTTTTGTAAGGTTTTTCATCAAACGCTTGCAATATTCAGCATATTCTTCATTAGGTAACTTATACATTCATTTACTTTGCTTTTTTAATTTAAAGAATATGGTACACAATTTTAATGCAGGGCCCAGCATTTTACCCCGTGAAGTTTTCGAACAAGCGAGTCAGGCCATTCTCAATTTCAACAACAGTGGATTATCCATTCTCGAAATAGGTCATCGTACACCGCTCTTTGAAGAAGCGTTGGACGAAGCAGTTTCATTGATCAAGGAGTTGATGCAGTTGGATGCTGATCATGAAGTATTGTTTTTGCATGGTGGCGCAAGTACACAGTTTATGCAGGTGCCCATGAACCTTTTGGATGATAATAGAATTGCAGCATACATAGACAACGGTATTTGGGGAACCAAAGCCATCAAAGAGGCAAAATTGTTTGGTCATGTAGAAGTAGCATCATCTTCAAAAGATAAAAACTATACC
>JANMZN010000501.1:0-13337 GCA_031383285.1 Segetibacter sp. | reverse complement strand
TTAGTTTGTCCTACTTTATAAACAGCAAGACATAGCCCTCCTTTCATCTTACGTTCAAGAGCCCGCTATGATAAGACATTGAACAACCTGCGTTCTTTTTGGAGAACACCTAGAGGGAACGAGAAGTGAAGGAAAGTGAGGCGGAGACAGAGAATGGGTAGGCGGAGGCAGAGGAAGGAACGTCGGAAACTGGGGGTTCTTAAAAAAAGTTTCCTTTTACTTTTTAATTATTTATTTACCTGCCACCTAATAAACCTTATAGTGAAAAATTAGAAAACTGCTTCTATTTTTGCGCTATGATAAGTGTAAGCCTTGTAGAAGACATTCCTGAAATAAGGAGCGCACTAGATAGAATGATTAAGGCTGAAGACGACATGCTGCTGCTTTCATCGTCGCCCACGGCAGAGGAGGCCATGCCTTTGATCATTGAAGCACAACCTGACATTGTCATCATGGACATCAACATGCCGGGTATCAATGGAATTGACTGCATCAGCAATATTAAAAAGGATTGCCCGAACACACAGTTCATGATATTTACGATTTACGAAAACGACGAAAAAATATTTGATGCATTAGCTGCAGGAGCAAATGGCTATTTACTAAAGAAAACACCCCCAGAAAAAATAATAGAGGCCATCAAGGAATTATACAATGGGGGCAGCCCTATGAGTATGCCAATTGCCCGTAAAGTCATCAACCATTTTAAAGCAGCAAAAGCACCCGGACACGAAAACCTGACGAATAAAGAAAACGAAATCCTTATCTTGTTGTCGAAAGGTTTTTTGTACAAAGAGATTGCGGCTAAGCTTTCCATTTCAGTGGGTACTGTGACACAGCACATTCACAACATTTATGACAAGCTACACGTAAGTAACAAAACAGAAGCAATTAATAAATTAAACCGCAAATAAAATGCGTTGCAACAAAAGTACCGCTTTCCACTTTATTTCTGCTTTGCTTATTTTGTTTTTATCTGAAAAAACTTCTGCCCAAACAACACTCAAACCGTTTTATAGTTTTAAAAATTACACGACTGCAGATGGGCTGCTGAGTAACAGTGTGCATTGTGTTTACAAAGACACCCGGGGATTTTTGTGGATAGGCACAGACAGGGGTGTTCAGAGGTTCAACGGTTCTTCTTTCCTCAACTTTCGCCATGTCAACATAGACAGCAACAGCATAGGTCATAACTACATAAAACTCATTGCAGAAGACAAGGAACACAATATATGGATAGGCAGCTGGGTCGGCATTGCTAAATTTAATTACAGCAATGGCAGGCTTACTAATTATCGTTATGGATATAAAAATGGAAAACAGGTAGTGCTTAGTGAAATCATGAGTTTCTTTGAAGATAGCAAAGGCAGACTATGGATTGGCACAAAGGACGTCGGTCTTTATTTATTTGACAAATCGAAACAACAGTTTGTAAACATCCCACCTCCTTCAAACCTTAGCAACAAGCAAGACCCTTTTAACTTTGTTGGCCACATTCAAGAAACAGCAAAAGGTGAGATCGTTTTTTCGGTCAAAGATGGCTTTGTGATCATTGATAAAAACGGTCAACAGGAATACATTCCCGTACCGGTACCAGAAGATAAAAAAACCGTTTACATGCCTTGTGCTTTGCTGCCGTTGTTAAAAGAGTACCCCGATGAAGTATGGATAAGCAGTCAATTCAACGGGATATTCAAATACCACCGCTCAACTGGAAAATGGGAACACATAACGAAGCCTTCATCTTCCATTTTCATATCAAATTTTATTGATTGGGATAAAGACAACTGGCTAGGTTGCTATTATTCAGCTTACCTCTTCAACCATCGAACGGGTAAATTTACCAGCATATTCTACATGGATAAAACCATCCCTGTAGGTCCGATTTATCACGACTATGAAGGCAATGTTTGGCTGGTTTCAAATCAAAAAGGTTTGTTTCTTTTTAATCCATCATCACAGCTTTTTTCATCCACACTCAAGATACCCAAATGGTATTTTGGGAGAATACTGGACTACGATAGCAGTAATCATACGCTGTACAGCATTTCTCCTTATCATATTGATGGAATCGTGACATACAACACCACCACCCAAGCAATACAAAGAGATAGTTTGCCGGGTGCGGTAAAATTTAAAAAAGTCATCAACAATTTTATTGCCGACCAGAACATCCTGTACATAGCCCGCTGGGGCGGTATGTGCCGATATAATTTAACGACCCTAAAGCTGGATTCTATTGTGTACAAGAATGGCACTTTCAATTCGCAACGAGAAGCTTTCTTAGATGTTTGCAAGTCGGCTGATTACATATATTTCGCTGGAGGATCGGGCAGTGGAGGGCCATATCAATACAACAAGCAAACAAAGGCTATTAAAGACCTAGCATTCTTGTCTGCAAAGTACCTGCCTGATCACCATCATAGTGTCTGCTTATACTTCAGCAATCATACCCTTTATACCGGCATGAGTGTAGGCGACAGCGTTTATTGCTATAATGAAACTACAGGGCAAGAGTTTTCATTTCCTATCCAAACAAAATACCTGAATGGCAATGCCGAAGGCCTAACAAGCCTATGCGTGGATAAAAAACAAAATCTCTGGTGTGGAACGGCTTCCAATGGCATATATGTTTATAATATTCCTTTACAAAAATGGGTGAGGCATATCAGCCAACAAGACGACAACTTTTATTCTTCTGTTGGGCAACTATTGTGCGATGAAGATGGAAATGTTTGGTGCAATGGCTCAGGTGGTTTGTATGTTTTCAATCCGCAAAATTTTCTTTTTAAAAACTATACAATCAGCGATGGGCTTGCGACTGAAGACAATGGAGGCAGTCTTGCTTATTTGCCCAACCATCGGCTGGCATACAACAATATCTTTACCGACGACACTGCCTCCTTTGGCATCATTACTACCCGTCCGGCAAATGCCTCAAAGGACACCATTTCTATCTCCCTTCACAACTTGAAAGTATTGGGCAACACATTTTTAGCCGATACTTTATTAGACAATGTTCAGCACCTCATTTTGCCTCCCAATCACAATGCTTTTTCACTAAACTATGCTGGTGTTTCACTAACTGAAGCCAAAAGCCTTTTGTATAGCTACCGGATGGAAGGCGTAGAAAAACAATGGCACTTTGCAGGTAATGAACAAACGCTTTCTTATGTAAACCTGTCCCCCGGCACTTACACGCTACACATTGCCTGTACCAGCATAGATAAAAATATAGTAGGTAAAGAACGGTTGCTCATTATTACGGTGTTACCCGCCTGGTACCAGACTTGGTGGTTTCGGTTGCTGGTAGTGTTGTTGGCTGCGGTTTTGCTCATAACTGCCATCCGTTATTATTTGCGGCAGCAGTTGAAAAAGCAACAAGCCATTCTAGAAAAAGAAAGAGCGCTGACAAAAGAGCGAAACCGCATAGCCGCCGACATGCACGACGATGTAGGCGCAGGCCTCAGCCGCATACGCTATATTACAGCTTCGCTAAAAAATATAAACGGTGAAAATGAGGCTGAAATTGCTAAAATAGTTTCGCTAAGCGATGAGTCGGTAGAGAAGATGAACGAAATCATCTGGTCGCTAAACCAGGGCAGTCAGCGGCTGGAAGATCTGATCTATTACATACGTAGCCAATGTAGTGAACTGGTAAATAATGCAGGCATAAACTTTACCTTCGACCTGCCCGAAAATATACCTCCGCAAACCCTCGACTGGGGTTTTTGCCGAAACATTTATCTAATGCTAAAAGAAGCAGTGAACAATGCAATTAAGCACTCCGGCGCCACAGAGATTTCCATAGCTTGCAAAATGACAACACAACTCCACTTATCTATCACCGACAATGGCTGTGGCTTCGACCTCAACACCATTAAAAAGACCGGCAATGGTCTGCACAACTTTAAAAAGCGCATCAACGAATTGCAAGGCACCTATGAGCTGCACACCGCACCGGGGCAGGGAACAGTGGTGAGGTTGAATATTCCGCTAAATGGGTGATGGGTTGATAAGAAATGGCTTGCGGCAATGCAGACCGTTTTTGTTATTCTCTCCTCCTAGGCGGACACACTAAACTCTAAACCATTTACAGTAAACCATTCACCATTTTTGCCCTTTCATTTGTCCATTCATCTACATCGTTTTCCGCCGCTGCGTGGCTCCCTTCAATGCCAAACTATTGGCCAGCTTTTCCCCTATTATGTACTTCCAACTCTATCCATTCCCCCACTTCGAACACTCTAAACTTTAAACTCTAAACTTTAAACTCTAAACTCTAAACTCTTCCCCCACTTCCTCTAAGAAACGTTAGGGTAAACCCCATTCATAATTGCTTCAATTTTGATTTGGCAAAAATATAAATCAAACCAAAAATTACAATTATGAAAAAAATTTTCAAAACGCCTGGTAAAATAGGCACAACATCAAACCGTCTTATTCGCTTCTTGCTATTGCTGCTAATGACATGGGGCAGTGTTACAACTTATGCGCAAACCATTGGGGTATTACAAGGACTTACGCCAGTTTCTCCAAGGCCGGGAAAACCAGACCCGATTACTGGCAACATTGGCTCTGAACTTCCCTGTGTCACTACCTTTAATAGTCCACTCTATATTAACCGCTTTTACAAGTTTAATAGCAACGGAGATTTGGAAGAATTAACTGCGGTATCCATTGATACGTCTTTTCATGATTATTATCCTTACTGTACATGCCCGGTCAGCAGCTTACCGCCCATTTATCGTTCTGTAACAATCAATTGTTACCAGGGTTCTGTAGGTCCATGGAAGCCCGATCTTTATTCCGATCCAGCTTTGTCTGTTGCAACTAATAACTGCACAGCTTCAGAGGCCTGGTCAAACCCCCTTACCTGGTACGATTACAAAGTGCCTAACCCGGCCACAGGCGGATTCTATTTAAATCGCAATGTCACACTCGATGTTAACTATGATGCTACTAATAAAAGCATCCAATCTCTTAACGGTAGCGCACTTACCATCAATAATGGCATAACATTTACCTCAGTTAATACGAATGCGGGCCGGTTTATTAATAATGGGATAATGAATGGTATAGGCCAACATGTAAACGTGGTTAACAATGGTGTATTAGCACCCGGCGTCAATGGCATTGGCCAGTTTTCGGTACGTTATGGCAAATACACGCAAAACACAACTGGTTCACTCAACATACAATTGGAATCAGCCAATTCATATGATAAGTTGTATCTGCTCCAAACTACTGACGACAATGTTTTAGGCGGCACACTAAAGGTAACCTTGCTCAATGGCTTTGTACCGGTTGTGAACAATTCGTTCACGATTGTTGATATGGCATATGCTACCTATACAGGCACTTTTTCCAACCTTGTCTTACCTGCATTATCTGCAGGACTAAAATGGAAGATTCGCTACAACCCAAATACTGTGACGCTCACTGTTGTTGACTGCAGTCAATTCAGCGGCACCTATGCCAAAAGTGATACAGGCTGTTTTGGTAGCACAATTGGTTCTATACTGGCAACACCCGTCAATGGCACCGCTCCTTACATGTACAAGCTCAATTCCGGTACTTATGGCGCAACCAATCCTTTCAACAATTTAAAAGCAGGTAATTACAAAGTTTCTATCATGGACGATAACGGCTGCACAACTGTTTCACCAATTATTGCCATAAGCCAATATCCTGCAGTTACTTGCACAGCGGTGGCTAGTGCTCTCTGCCACGACTCAACTGGTTCTATTACTGTTACACCTGTAGTAGGAACGGCTCCTTTCTTATATAAAATTGGCACTAAAGGCACGTTTGGAACATCCAATACTTTTAGCAGCCTCAAGGCAGGCATTACATACACGGTTACTATTATGGATGCCCACGGTTGTACTGGCCTTGCAAAGGCTTCGTTTGTTAATCCACCCGCTATAACTACTACTGCAACGCCAACTACTGTAAGCCCCTGCTCTTACAGTACCAATGGATCTATTACCATAAATCCAACAAACGGTGTATCGCCTTATGTATATAAGCTGAATGCAACAGGTACTTACGGATCATCCAATACTTTCAGCGGTTTGAAAGGAGCTACCTCATATAAAGTGTATACGAAAGATGCCAATGGATGTGCAAAAATCGATACAGTAGTGTTTAACCCGCCACCTGCTGTTGTTGTCAGTTACACTCCCGTTGATCCAACCTGCACAAATGCAACAGGATCTATTACTTTAGGTGCATTACAAAGCCCCAATGCCACTTTCAAACTTAATCCGGGAAGCAGTGGTTATACTTCTAAATACATCTACAGTGGTCTTGCAGCAGGCAATTATGTCGGCTACGCCAAAAATACTAGTGGCTGCATTGGCCGTACTCCTGCTATTGTCTTGTCGCCTGCTACAGGTTGCCGCAGTTCAATTACCGAAGGAAAAATACAAACAACCAATGAAGGAGCAAGTAATGGGCTTACTATAAATCTGTCTCCAAACCCAAGTAGTAACGTATTTAAGTTAATAACACACACTGCCAAAATCGAAGCCATTCAGCTAAGGGTGATAGACATATACGGTAAAGTGGTTTACACAGCCAAAGGTTCTCCAACACAATCATTCACATTTGGCGAAGCCTTTGCCAACGGCGTGTATTTGTTAGAGGTGAGACAAGGCAATGATGTGAAAAATGTAAAAGCTGTTAAAAGCAGATAATGAAGGCTGAACGACAACCAAAACTAATGTAAAAAAAGCCGTCTCAGAACCAATTGAGGCGGCTTTTGCTTTTCGTTTTTTTTTGCTGCTTTTGGGTGTGCTTCACTAACAGCCTGCGAGGTAGACAAGTTTGCTGGTGAAGAATAAACCTGAAAAGGCGTTTTCTAATTACTTTTTTTGCTGACACCAACACAAGAAAAACAAATATAATAATAAACAATTTTTTACACTTAGTAGTTTGTATTCCCAATGAGCGGGACAAGTGTTGCTAAGACATGAGGGAGGGACCTCTTGCTTATCTTTCGTTCAGGGAATGCCTCGAACAACCCACTCTACTAAAAGTGGAACACTTAGGAATAATGTTTTACTTCCAGTTAGTCTCTATTTTATTAACTGTAATTTTGACATTCAAATAGAAACATAAATCTGTAATTTGCCTATCTATTTTTAAACTTGCTTTTCTGTAGGAGTTGATTGTACAATTTTTCAACAAATGCATCTCCCCTATCAAAGCTAATTAAACCCAAACCACTTGAAATTTTTAGAATACCTACAGGCATCATTTAAAAGAAAGAAAGCAAGGCGAATTACTAAATCCTATCCACCAATCATTGACACATTTGATTTAGAAGGCATTGGCAAAGTTGAATTTGCCAATTGGAGTAACCCATTGGTTGAATCTTTTCAACTGAACTCAAAAATGATTGCCTTTTTTGGTCAGTTTATTAAACCCGGTGATTTGGCGATTGACATTGGTGCCAATATTGGGGATACTACAGTGCCAATTGCCTTATGCGCCGGTAGCAATGGATTAACACTTGGATTTGACCCCAATCCTTATGTGTATAAAATATTAGAAGCAAATGCAGCACTCAACAAGGATAAAACAAATATTCAACCTATTCCATTTGCTATTTCTACTAAAGAAGAGTCTTATTACTTTGTTTCCTCAGAAGCTTCTTTTGGCAATGGCGGGATATCTACAACTAAAGAAAGCAAACATGGAAAATTTGTTTATCCTAATAAAATCAAAGGCGTAAATCTTAAGAAGTTTCTCGAAGAAAACTATACGGAATGGTTGCCCAAAATTTCCTTTATAAAAATTGATACCGAAGGTTTTGACAAAGAAATATTGAAATCAATCTCAGATTTAATCTCTACTTTTAAGCCCGTAATTATTGCAGAGAGTTTTGGCAATTCGACAAACGACGAAAAAATGGAGCTATATCAAATAATCGAAAATCTTGGCTACGATATTTACTATTTTGAAGATTTTGAAATAAAATGCATACCCAAAAAATTAGAAAATAAAAAAGACATGTTGCAGTGGAAGAATACCATCAACATTTACGCAGTTCCTAAAAAAAATGATGGATAAATAGTCGGTGGCAAGATCATTGAATTAATAATTGAATAAAAAGATTGAAAGTCAAAAAAATAACTTATGAATAATAAAATTATCAATAACATTCGTTTCATTCAGACAACGAGTAAATTAATTCTTTTAGCAATTATACTTGCTGTAATTCCGTCCTGCGATTACAATTCAGAAACAAATCCTTACAATTCCGACAGTATAAATGCTGCAAACGCAAAGCCTATTGCAACAACCACAGAAGAATATTGCTTTTTAGCAACTTTCAACAAAGATTCAACTTTTGTAAATTTAACTATATCAGGAAGTAACGTTAATGGAATCATGCATTGGCAACCATATCAAAAAGATGGAGCTATTGGTATTTTGACTGGCAAGAGAAATTCTAACGGAGAAATGGAATTGTTGTATGATTATATGATAGAAGGAAACAAACAGACAGAAACTAAAATAATGAAGTTGGAAGATGGTAAATTACTCATTAAAAAAGGAGAATTGCTAGACCCTAACAATGATGGCCATTTGATATTTAAAGATGCTAGTAAAGCAACCTATTCAGAAGTGTTGGAAAAGGTAGATTGTAAATTAACTACCAAATAGAGGGTTTGAGTAAAACGAAAATTTTTCAATATTTTTTAAACGCTTTAAGCTCCAAAACTTTTAATGTCAATTAATCTAATGTCAATTGCGTTCACATCAAAATATATTTTCTTCTTTATAGCATAATTCTAATGCTGAAATATCCGATAAAATAATCTTCTTTTCGTGGAATGCAACCATACCATTATCTATCATTTCACTCATTGTTCTAAAAGCAGTTTCATAAGTAGTTCCGGCATAGGAAGCAATATCATTTCTGCTAATCGCAATATTAAGGCATCCTTTTTTATCTAATCCAAATTTCTCTTTTAGCTTCACCAGGCAATAGGCAATTCTTCCTTTTACTGGCATGTGTGCCAAATAAGTCATTTTGCGTTCAGACTCTTGTAACTCCTCCGCAAAAAACTGAAGCAAATCAAATGCATATTGGTGATTGACCTTTAATGAGCTAATAAAAAAACTGTACTCAATAAAACATACCACAGCGTTCTCTATAGCAGCAGCAGAAACCGGATAGTGCTTCTCTCCCATCCCCCTATGTCCAAATATTTCACCAGGCTTCACAAATCTCATAATTAGGCTTTTATCCTCTCCCCATTTTCTATAAACCTTAACCTTACCTGATACTACGAAATAAAGACCCTTTACGGCATCACCTTCTTTAAATATTTGATTACCCTTGGAATATTGCTCAGTTTTTCTGTTGGCATCCAAAGCCGGTATCCATTCTTTTAAACAGCCACGACAAAATGCACAACTTTGTAAATCACAAAAAGCAGTTTTCTTCATGGGTAAAAAATAAAAAGGAAATATACGACCAGATTTTATCCGCACATTAATTTATCAACTATTTTCAAATGTATTTTTCTTTGGAACTGGTTCAACTATCAAACAAGAGAAAGCACAAGAATGCAGAAAAAGGTTGGTTCCTTTTCCATTTTTAATCCTATAGCTTTTTAAGAATGCTTCAATATCACGCAAAGAATACAGACAAGTGATCAATTGTACTTGGCTCATTTGACATGAATAAAAGGTATCAGTTGCAATCAATAAAAAAGCCACTGCTAACAGTGGCCCAATAAAACAAACTAAAAAAATCTTAACCCAACTTAGCATCCATAGTTATGGACATATTGTAAGCTTTACTAACCGGGCAATTTTCTTTGGCTTCTTTAGTAGCAACTTCCAATGCCTCAGCCGTTAATCCCTCAGCCGTAACTGTACAATCAATGTGTGAATTATTAATCACGCCATCTTCCATTGTTATTGTACAATTGGTTTCAATTTTTGATGGTACAATACCAGAATTGCCTAGTACGAAGCTCAACTTCATACTGAAACAACCGGCATGGGCTGCTGCCATCAACTCTTCTGGATTGGTTCCAATGCCATCTTCAAAACGCGTTTTAAAAGAATACTGTGAATTGTTTAATACAGTACTCTGAGTGGTAAGAGCACCATTGCCTTCTTTACCTGAACCATTCCATACAGCTGTTGCACTTCTTTTCATACTTTTTTGTGTTTAGTTTTGATAAAAATAATTATTTATGATCACCTGGGACGATTTTGAAAAAATAAACATCCAAACAGGAACAATTGTTGAAATTAATGATTTTCCAAAAGCAAAAAAGCCATCATACAAGCTAAAAATTGATTTTGGACCACTTGGTTTCAAACAATCGTCGGCGCAAATTACAAAGCATTACAATAAGGAACAATTACTTGGGCAACAGATTATTGCAGTTGTTAATTTTCCACCCAAACAAATAGCCGATTTTATGAGTGAATGCTTGATTTTGGGCGTTTACGATGAAAACAATGATGTAGTTTTATTGCTTCCCGAAAGAAAAACAACCAACGGCAGGCCCATCGGATAATGACAACCATCAGTACATATTACCAATCGCCACTCGGACCAATGAGAATAAGTGGAACAGATACCTACATTTCTGAAATCAGGTTTGTAGATGACAAAGAAGAAATTATTAAAAATGTTCAGCTAAATGACCTTCTTCAGCAATGCGTTGAGGAACTTATTCAGTATTTTAATGGCAATAGAAAAACCTTCGACATTCCTGTTCATCAAAAAGGAACAGATTTTCAAAACCGGGTATGGAGTGAGTTGTTGAATATTAATTTTGGCAAAACGATCAGTTACATGACTTTAGCAAAAAAATTGGGAGATCCCAACTGCATAAGAGCCGCAGCGTCCAGTAATGGCAAAAACAAAATAGCCATCGTAGTACCTTGCCACCGGGTAATTGGCAGCAATCAATCATTGGTTGGTTATGCAGGTGGTATAAAAAGGAAAAAGTGGTTGCTGGATCATGAAAACAAAATTGCGAATGGTGTTCAAACACTTTTTTAGTCATCAAACATAGAATATAGGTGGGTTGAGTTTTTTGCAAATGAAAATGATGTTTAATCAAAGATATAATGGTTATAAATTAACTGAGAATAGCATCATTATTTAATAGCGCAGCGTTCTTTTTAGGAGATTCTAAGCGAACAAGAAGAATAAATATGAAAAAGATAATCGGTTTATTGGTATTATATCAAATTACGGCCTTTGGAGGATTGGCACAAAAAAGTGGTGGTTTTCATTTTGCCTTACATGGTTTTCTATTTGTTTCCCGGAATGGGTTGTTTTTTCAGCCCTTAAATTATCAATCCAAAGCGAATTTTTTGCAAGCGTTAACATCCACTAATCTTTCCTTTGAAATTGACGAGACCAATTTAGTTCAATTTTCACCTGTATTGAAAGGTGTTGGCGACACAATAATCGTAAAAAATAAAACAGGACTAGGACAAACTAATGGGAACGTTATTGATACTTTATACTACTTTAGAACTAACATTGAGATTATGCTGGACTTCTTAGACTCGAGTTACCTACAAGTTCAAAGGGATCGTTATTCGTTTTCAATTGGTAAAACTATTTTTGATTATGGAAATCTATCTGTAAGAAATCTTTTGTTCCGAATCTTGCCAGACGATTCTAGAGTTCTAAAAAGCTTTTATGAATCATACTACAAAATTGGATGGAGTACACCTGAATGGTTAGATGAATTATATAAGGGTGAAATGCTAAAAACGAAAGGCGGTACTTTCAATACCAGGTAGTAATCGATCAAGTACCCGTCCTTAGAGATATTCTGCAGGGCACCTCGAAGCAAAGATAAATGCCTTGTACGTACGGTCTTGTCTTCTCGCCGCTTTCGTTTGTCATGCAGGGGGTCTTCTTTCAAAGCCTTTTGTGCCAGCCAGAGACCCTTGCTTGAGTAAACAGCGCATTGTCCTATTCAGGAGCCTCTATGATGGCAGTATTAAGTTGAACAAAAGTTACCCCTTCATCATCCCAATAAAGTCATCAAACAAATATCGGCTATCATGCGGCCCGGGGAAGCTTTCGGGGTGATATTGCACGCTAAAAGCAGGCTTATTTTTCATTCGGATGCCTTCTATGCTGTCATCATTTAGATTAATGTGGGTAACCTCCACATTGGGGTTATTCCGGACTGAATCAGGATCAATACCAAAACCATGATTTTGGGTGGTTATTTCGCATAGCCCGGTAATGATGTTCTTAACCGGATGGTTCAATCCTCTATGCCCATGATGCATTTTATAGGTAGGAATATCATTTGCCCTAGCCAGCAATTGATGACCAAGGCATATCCCAAAAACTGGTTTGTTTTCATTTAGCATCTCCTTTACTGTATTAACAGCGTAATCCATGGCTGCAGGGTCGCCAGGGCCATTAGAGATGAAATATCCGCTGGGATTAAAACCCTTCATATCACTTACCGTGGCAGAAGAAGGAAAAACTTTTACATGCGCACCACGATCTGTCATACAGGTTAGAATATTTTGTTTGACGCCAAAATCTACCACCGCAATTTTAATAGGCGAAGTAGGATCGCCTGCTTCGTAAGGTTTAGTAGTCGAAACTTTAGATGCCAACTCCAACCCTCCCATATCCGGCACTTGAGCTAGTAGAGAACTAAGATTATCCACATTCAACTCATCTGACGATATGATGCAGTTCATGGCACCTTTGGTTCTGACATGAGCAACCAATGCTCTTGTATCCACTCCTTCTATTGAAACAATATTGTTAGTTTTTAAATACTCGTCTAATGACCCCTGTGCTTGTTTTCTGCTATATTGTTCTTCTAGGCTACGGCCTATCAATCCATTTATTTTTATTGAACAACTCTCTACATCTGTGTCCTTTACACCATAATTACCAATATGAACATTGTTCATAATCACAATTTGACCAAAATAACTGGGATCAGTGAAAACCTCCTGATATCCGGTCATACCTGTATTAAAACAAATTTCTCCGGTAGTAGTTCCAATTTTTCCGGCAGCTTTGCCTTCAAAAATTTTACCGTCTTCTAATAAAAGGATGGCTTTTTGCTTAGTTTGATATTTTAGTTGCATAGATTTTAGAAAGGTTTTTCTAAAAATCAAAGGTGCGAATAATTTAAAGAATGGAAAAGGGTTGTTAATAGGTTTTTAATAAATACAAAAAAAGAGGCTATCGTGTGGATAGCCTCTTTTAATTAAGATATTCAAAAAATTACTGTTTATTAATTTTTACAATTTTAGAATTATTCTCAGTTTTGACATGAATTATATATAATCCATTCGCA
>JANMZN010000437.1:0-15364 GCA_031383285.1 Segetibacter sp. | reverse complement strand
TTTGCAGCACTACTCATTTCATCTTCTACAATGTGGGTTTGGTGTTTTACAACCTCCACTCCTGCCCTGTGAGCAGCATCAACCATTTGTTTTGCCACTTCCAGCGATCCTTCATGATTGATCCCAATTTCGGCAATCACTAAAGGTTCATAGTCGTACCCTATTCTCCTATCATTTATCTGTATAAAAGGTCTAGCCATATATCATTTTTTCTAGTCGCAATCTTCTCATTAAAAAGCGGAACTTTTTGCTTAAAAAGTTCTTTTTTTCATTCACCCATTCATTGAAAGAATAGAATGGAGAATAAAAATGAGGATACATTGTCTTCCTGTTTTCTTTATAATTTGGATTAATATTATTTGTTTTCAATGCTGCAAGGTTCTCCCTAACAAAAGCTGGTGAATTGGATTCCGTAAGTATAATCGTGTCTAGTAGAAACTTATCAGTTGGCTTCAATGTTCTTTTCCTTTTTTCAGAAATTACCCGGTGATTGCAAAACATTGCTTTCTTTAGATTCTCATCAGAAAATCCCATGTGAGAACCGGTCTCCAATTTTCTTATAATATGTCCTACATCAAAACAACTGGAGTATTCAAAACCAATGATGTTGTTCCAATGCATTTTAAGGTCAGCATGATAATCAAATCTTACATCATGCAATTTTTTTGAAGTTGCAATTAAATACTCTTTTGTGCACATTGGAATGCCGTACAATATTTTATATTCATTGTCAAAATCAAACCAATAGCGCTTTGTACTTACATGAAGCATTCCTTGTTCATCTGCTTTCATTCTGCTAAATAGTTCATTGCACCGAACTGCATCGGTTAAGTCTAAAGCCTCATCCACATCTGATATGATGATCCAATCATTTCCATTGTAGTTGTCCAGAAAATAATCATGTGCAAGGTCTCTTTGCCAAAATTCAACCTTAAATGCTTTTTCATCCTGCACTTCAGATTTATTCAAAAGTTCAGGCTGCATTTCACGTGTAATGAATGTAATCCGACTTCTATAAGGCGCAAACCCTTCATCGGAGTTAATGAGTTTTTCCGCATGCAAACCTTTATACTCCCCTTGAAAACTATAGGCATTTTCAAGAACAAGCCATTCGTTTACATGAGGAGCTTCCAAAATAAACTTTAGCAACAGCAAGTCCTTTTCAAATACCTCGCTGAATAAAAAAGAATCTACAATCTTTACACCCGGTTCTAGGCTTCCCATTCTATATTTTCTCTGATTACTTTTGCCGGCGATCCGCCAACCAATGTTTTTGCTGCTACATTTTTCGTTACGATAGACCCTGCTGCAATGATTGCTCCATCTCCTATAATTACACCTTTCATTATGATACAGTGCGAACCAATCCAAACATTATCCCCTATTTCTATTGGAGCAAAGTGAGGTTTCAATTCGCCATCGATTTTCACCTTGTGTACATCATCATCTAAAATCTGGCAGTTCCATGATATGGCACAGTTAGCACCAATCTTTACCGAATGATTGGCAAGCACCAATGTATTTGGATTCAGGAACGTATTGCTACCAATTTCAAGTTTTCCGCCTATATATATTTTACAACCCGCTGCAATTCTTACGTTCTTACAAATGTTCACCGTTGCATTTTCAGACAACTCAAAAATACCTTTATCCGATGTTGTAGAGTTAAGCCTGTTATTTAATATACCGAAATAAAATGCTCCATCGGTAGTAAGTTTCCCGTTGCAAGTAAATTTCACCTTGGAAGAAATGAATAAATTCTTGGGCCTTACTAAATAAGCATAAACCAATTGCCAAAAATCAAAAGTCTTTCTTTTTGATCTTTTCAATGCACGGTACTGCTTTTTAATTACCAAGCTGTCCACCCGCCATCAATAATTAGATTGTGACCAATTACGTGGCTACTTGCATCACTTGCAAGAAACACAATACCACCTCTCAATTCTGATTTATCACTCATCCGGCCAATAGGATTCATTTGCTTGAACCTTTCTAAAAAAAGCCCCTTATGATCATTAAATATACCACCGGGAGTAAGTGCATTCACTCTAACTCCTTGTTCAGCCCAAAGTGTAGCAAGGTATTTCGTCAGTGCCACTACACCATGTTTACTTACACTATAAGCTACAGGCTGTGAAATGCCTGTTCCCGGATAAATTTTATGATTTGGACTTACCACTCCATACAATGAAGCTATATTGATGATTGCTCCCTTTCCATTGTCAATCATGTGTTTTCCTATTACCTGGCAACCAAGGAAAGCACCGGTAAGGTTGACATTCATAATAGCGTTCCAATCTTCCAATGGAAAGTTTTCAAAAGCAGCATCAAAATTGGCTGATTTACTTTGGTTGGTAAATCCTGCATTATTTACGAGAATATCTACTTTGCCAAATTCTTTTAATGTGCCATCAAGTAGTTGCTGCCAACTCTGTTTGCTGGTAACATCACAAACTTTTGCTGAGACAACAACACCTTCTTTCTGCAAAATCATTGCAGCTTCATGGCATTTTTCTTCGTTTACATCAGCTATTACAACCGTAGCACCGTAAGCTGATAACGCTATTGCATGTTCAGATGCCAATAAGCCGGCACCTCCGGTAATTATTGCGATTCTTCCCGTAAGATCAAATAAGTCAGGTTGGTTCATTATTGTTCTTCATTAAAAATTCTACAATTTTAAAATCAAGTTCAGTATCTATATCTATAGCCCTATTTCTGGGTATAGGAAATATTTTACATTTTGCCTTACTCCAATGTTCAAAATCGTAAAGAGCACTTTTCTTTACAACATATGCCGCCGGCGTTAAACTATAGACCAAAGGCGCATCCTGCCTTCTTACAATCGGAGAAGCCGTTTTCTTTACAATTTCTGCGTATCCATTTGAATCAACTTCCATCATGTTGAAGTAGGGATTTCTTTCTGGTTCATAGCCTGTGATAACTACATCAACTTCAGGATTCTGTATAGCCATTTGTATAGCACCATCTATATCTTCGGAAGATTTTAGTGGAACAGTTACATCCAGATCTACAAGATAGTCAACAATTTTGCCTGTCAGTTTTTCAAATGTTTCGACCGCATGAATAAAAACCGGCCATTTAGAAGTTGTATCTGATGCCAAATTTGCAGGTCGCATAAAAGGAACCGCAGCACCATATTCTTTTGCTATATCAGCAATTTGCAAATCATCTGTAGAAATAATTAAGTCTTCAATATACCTACTAAGCTTAGCGGCTTCAATTGTATAAGCAATCAGAGGTTTTTGAAGTAAAGGTCTAATGTTTTTTCCAGGAACACCTTTTGATCCTCCTCTACAACAAATGGTTGCTAATATCATTAATTATTGGATAAAAAAGAAAATGATGCTGGTGAAACAAAAACATCATGTTCAGATGAATATTTGGCGGCAATCACCAATTTCAAACTTTCAATTCCTTGTTCAAAATTTGTTAACCGCTCATCACTTTCATTTTGCAAAAAGGATTTCATTATTTGTATAAATCGGTCATTCCTATCGAAATTTTCATAACTGAATTGGTTCTCATTTTTAGAAAAATCAATCCATGTTACCAATCGATCAGCTAGGTTCCAACAGATAGAACCCTCTGTTCCCGTTATCATACAGTTTCTTACCAACTTTTGTTGTAAGTAATCAAGATGGATAGTTCCAGTTGCTCGGCTTTTAAATCTAAGCAGTACATCACACACATCTTCGGTTGCAATTTCTAAAGCCCCTGTATAAGAATATTGGCAGGAAATTTTGTCAACACTTCCCATTAGCCATAATAAATAATCAAACTCATGAATAAGGTCTAGCATTACACCTCCACCTGATTCTTTCTTTGCACTCATACCAATTCTGTAATCCTGTTGTGGTCGCCAATCCGGCAAATACTGACCAACGACTGCATTTACGGATACAACTTTTCCTATTGTATTTTCGGTAATCAAATGCTTTACCCTCTGCATCCCGGGATCGAAATGAAGATCAAAACCAACAGTTATATTAGCACCATTTGTTGTTGCTAATTCCTTTAGTTCATCCATATGTTCTAATGAATGACTAACAGGCTTCTCAAGATAAATTTTGTTTATTTTGGCATCCAATAATTTTCTCAAATCATCTGAGTGATTGGATGTTGGGGAGCAAATGATGGCAACATCAAATGAATTAGAAGCTAGCGCACCGGAAATTGAAGTATAAACCGGCAGATTGGAAAATTCATTTTGCAACACACCGGATCGACTAACAACTGAAAGTTGATCGTATCCCAATGAAAGAAGATTGCGTAAATGTCTGGACCCTATAGAACCGGGTCCAATTATAAGAATTCTCAAAGAGGTGGATTAATGCAAAAATTAAATAATCGGAGATAAATGCTCAATTGGAAATTCAACGATCATTACCTGATCAAGGCTTTCGAGCTTCACATATACTTTCTTCTTTCCTCCTTTAAGTATAGTGCCCGTAAAGTCCATAAAAATACCTTGATTGACTTTAATTCGTGTGTGCTCGTCTAAAGAGGAAATAGACTGTACAGTAATGCAAGCTTCAGATTCAGAAAGATACCTTTTTATGAGTGCTATTTCTTCATCTCTAATAATGGCAGGCTTACCAACATAATAAACAAAATTCAGAACCCCATCTGTCATTTTTACTATAGTCTTGTCATCATCTTCGATATAAACAAAAACATAAGATTTGAACAATGGTTCTTCTACAATCTTTTTTCTGTCACTCCATTGCTTTGATATTTTCTGGACAGGGCACCAACATTCTAATCCCTTTTGTTCCAGCACTCTGCTAACCTTTTTTTCCCACCTTGGTTTGGTATATAAAGCATACCATTTTTTTGAAGTTTCCATAATGAATCAAACCTACTTTATACAGCTTCGCCACCTCACTCCCATTTTCATGAAAATGACCAGTGGCGCATTTAAAAAAAATTTATTCTAACTATCTTTCTTGTTACTTCCTCCTAAGAGGTTTCCTAAAAATCCTTTCTTTTTATCTTGCATATAATACCCATAACCATTTCCATAACCATATCCATATCCATAACCTCCGTAGCCACCATAGCCATAGCCAAACGTACTCTCAGATTTAATTCCATTAACAATCAAAGAAAGGCTCTTAATTTTCTTATCTCTATATAGTTTTTCAACAAATGGAATTACAGCCTTAGATGAATATTTGTGCCTCACAATAAACATAGTAAGATCAGCATACTTTTCCAGTAACAATGCATCTGTAACAAGCCCTATAGGAGCTGTATCAATCAAAATAACATCAAAATTAGCCCTGAGGTATTCCATTAATTTTGCTGTCTTTGGGCTTAATAGTAATTCAGCAGGATTGGGAGGAATGGGACCGGAACTAATCACATGCATATTTTCTTGACCCGGCACTTTTTGAATGATGGCTTCAACAGGAATGTCTTTAATGATGTAATTTGAAATACCAAATTCACCTGGAACATTTAAATATTTACTCAGTTTTGGTTTACGCAAATCAAACTCAAGAATGACAGTCTTTGCACCTGTTATACCCATACTGCTTGCAAGGTTTAGCGATACAAAGCTTTTCCCTTCTCCGCTCATAAACGATGAAACCAGAATTGTTTTTACTGGTTTTTCTGCACCCATGTATTGAATGTTTGTTCTTATTAGCCTGAACTGTTCAGAAATTGGTGTCCTGCTTTTGTTATCAATAACAATGCTTTTCCTACTTTTCTCAAAAGCCAACTCACCAAGTATTGGGACTACTGTACCTTCTTCTATTTCTTTTCTATCATTTATTCTGTTATTAAAAAAATCACTTAAGAGCATAATAATAATTGGAATAGCTAATCCAATTAAAAATGCAATTAATTGGATTCTAAAAGAGACTGGACTAATGACACCTGTATTAAAAGCATGATCAATGATACGGGTGTTGTTAATATTGGAAGCTAGTGACAATTGTGACTCTTCTCGTTTTTGAAGCAGGTATAAGTAAAGCGTTTCTTTTAAATTAATCTGCCGCCTAATATTTACCAATTCACGTTCTTTTTTAGGAAGTGAGGCTATTTTACTTTCAATACTACCATAGTAGTTTTGAACTTGGCCTAAATTGGTATTAAAACCAGTTTTCAAAAATTTTATATTCCTCAATAAGTTTTGCCTAACATCACTAATTTGTGTTGTGAGTTTTGCCATAATGGGATCAGCTTCTGTGCTGTTTAAGGCCATTTTCTGCTTTTCCTGAACAAGGTTATTATGCGTATTAATAAGTGATAACAAGGTGGGTTCTCCAATGCCAAGAGCAGAAGGAATGGATTCGGCTGCTTCTTTTGGTCCTGACAAATAATTCTCAAGGGTTTCCAATACTTTTATTTGTCCAACCTGATCAGATTTTTTGCTGTCAATCAAGGCTGCCTGACTTAAGAAAGACTCTGCCTGAGTAGAAACATTACTAATTTCATTTGTTGTTTTGTATTGTTGCGCTAACAGTTCGACTCTATTTAGTTCCCTTGCAACTGTATCAATTCTATCGTTCAAAAATTTAATGGTCCGAATGTTTGCAACATTCTTGTCATCAAGTCCTGCATTATCATAAACTTCAATTAGTTTATCGACAATTAATGCTGCCCGCTCAGGTATCTCATCAAGCATTGATATCTCAACTATTCCTCCTAAATCATGGCTTAGCCTGACGTCAATCCCTGCTTTATATGATTTTGCGACAGATTCTTTATCTCTGTATAGTAGTCTATACCCTTTGGGATCTATTTTAATATCCGGATTTCTAATGAATTGAAGTTTTCCAAAATCGGTATCAAAAATTTGTCCATAAGTATAGGTTCTTTCTTTAGCACTCTCAACAATTTTAAAATTATTGTTTGACAGAAAAATCTTTAACCCGGTAGGTCGCGCTTCTGCGTACTCATCTATGATCCGAATATAAATTGGAGAGTATTCTCCAAAAATCGGAGAAGAGGTTACTTTTCCTTCTTTGTATAAATTGATATTAAGATGAAGAGAATCCACCACCTTTTTCATGAGACCAAATGACCTGATGATATCCATTTCATTTTCTACATCATTATTCTGGGTAACCAAGCCCATTTCCTTAAGCGTTTTGTATTGGCTATTGCCTCCATCCTCCTGACTTTTTATCTGAACGAAGGCAGATATTTTGCTAACAGGTAAAGTATATCTAAGATAAATTCTAGATATAATAAGGCATATAACTATACTAACAATAAACCAAGGTAAAACCCCAATTATTTTATAAATAAATTTCTTTATATCAAACTGAGCATTTGCTGGAATAGCAAACTCATTTTCAACGGAATTTACGGGATAACTCATTTTGTCAATTTCATATTATTCAATCGGGCTTACCTAAGAATTGTAATCGTTAATGCAATTAAACTTGTTATTGTTGCAACAATTGTAGAAATTCTTGACCATTCTTCATATTGGCTTTTTGATTTCTCGGCCTCTACATAAATTACATCGTTTCTTTGCAAATAATAATATTTAGAACTAAATATTGATTTATTAGTAAAATCAAGTGTACAAACTTCTCTACTTCCACTGCTGTCTCTTATTACTCTTACATTTGTCCTACTGCTATAACTAGTCATATCACCGGCAAGACCCAATGCGTCTAGAATAGTGATTTTCTCATTTAACACAGAATAGGATCCAGGTGCTTTCACTTCTCCAATGACTGTAAATCTGAAATTCAAAAACTTTACTGCAATCAAAGGATCTTTCAAATATTTTGAAACCTTTACCTTTAATGATTCTTTGAATTGTTCTTTGGTGAGTCCCGCAGCTTTTACTTTTCCAATAATTGGGAACTCAATTTCTCCATTTTGATCTACTAAATAACCGGCAGGCGCAACCATTGCACTCGTAGAGGAAGCTGAATAGGTATTAAGTAGGGCTGCTGTAGCTTCATTTGCTCCCGCAATCTTTATTTCAAGCATGTCATCCGGCATAATGACTGATTCCGGTTTAACTAAAGTAGGTAACTTGACTATTCCTGTATCTGGAAGATTTTCGAAATACTTGATCTTCTTGCTTGATAAACAAGACGTTGCAAAAATTGCAACAAGTATTATAGCAGACAGAGTCAATGGACTGCACCTGAAAAGAGGCATTGATGGAGGTTTACTCCCTAATTTATGATTCATAGAAACTGGTACAATTTAATATCCAATCTAATTCAACGTCCTTTAACTTCCAAACATTGTTTTTAGTAAAGAAATCATTGAAATAAAATCAAAAGTAATTTTTTGAAAAGGAAAAAGCAAGTAAAAGAAAATGGACACCTATTGGCATCCATTTCTTTTTTTATATATTTTATATTAATGAGTTGCTAATCCCTGTGTTCTCGCAATCATATCATTAACTACGTTAAAGCTTTCATTAATGTAAATATCCGTTTTCAAATTCTTTAACCAGGCTTTATACCGCTCGCCCTTCTCCTTGTCAACATTGTTGTATTTGGCCTCATCAGCAGTTAATCCCTCAACTGGCATTTCAAAAAACAGTTTAGTAAGACTATCGTTTTGCTTGATGGTGGCTCTAAGTGTTTTTTGCTCTTCCTTGTATTTTAGTAAATTTAAACTGTAAGTTTTATCATTTTGTTTGGAAAGCCATTGTGCATTAGAATTAATTAATTTAAAACTTACATTTTCTTTCAATCTTTCAAGGCTTTTAGTTTTTAAGAAATTAACATCATAATTAATTTTCCATGGATTAAAACTTGTTTTCTCTATCTCATCATAAGGAAGTGCATTTTCATTGTCTTTTTCTCTGAATTTCAAGTATTCGTATTCATCAGGAATAACAATATCGGGGGTTACACCTCTTAACTGTGTAGAACCTCCGTTGATACGGTAAAACTTCTGTAATGTTAGTTTTACTGCCCCGAATTCAGTTCTTCCTGTAAAAAGATCTAGGGGTCTTCCAAACGGTATATTACGCTGAACTGTTCCTTTTCCAAATGATGATGAGCTGCCAAGTATGACTCCCCTGCCATAATCCTGAATAGCAGCTGCAAAAATTTCAGATGCAGAAGCACTAAACTCATTCACCATCACAGCCAAAGGTCCGGTGTAAATAACAGAACGATCATTGTCACGCAATACTGTCGGACGGCCTTCCCTATCTTTTACCTGTACTACAGGCCCATCAGCAATAAACAACCCTACCATATCAACCACTTCAGGAAGATAGCCACCACCATTGCTTCTCAAGTCTATAATGATTCCATCAACTCCTTGTGATTTTAACTTCTCAACCTCTCTTGCCACATCTTGAGAGCAACGATGACCATCCGGCTTTTCATAATCTGCATAAAAATCAGGAAGGTATATGTAGCCAATCTTTTCTTTACCGTTGATCATCGCACTACGGACATATACTTCATCCTGAACAATTTCATCACGAATAAGAGAAACCACCTGAATACTGCCATCCGTTTTCTTCAATGTTAGTCTAACTTCTGTTCCCTTATTTCCTCTAATTATTTTTACAGCATCTTCAACTGCCAAGCCTGATAATTCGACTGGTTCATCCTTGCCTTGGGCCACTTTCATCAAAATGTCGCCAACTTGCAATTGGCCACTTTTCCATGCCGGGCTACCGGTAAGTAAACTTGCTACTTTTATGTTGCCTTCTTCTTCTTTTAATGAAGCACCAATTCCAAAGAATTTTCCACTCATTTGCTCGTCAAATGACCTTTTCTCTAAAGGAGGAAAGTAATCTGAATGAGGATCCATAAATAAAGTAATTGTGTTAACAAAAAGATTAAATCTGTCATCATCCGTAAACTTCAATTTCATTCTTCCAAAATTCCGATCCATCAATTTGGTTACTTTTTCTCTTGCATCTTTCTCTAGGTCCACATCAGATTTTACAACAAAATCCTTCTTATCTTTATTTTTCTCCCTAGTGTCAAGCAATTCATTGTATCGCTCTAGGGTAAGAAATTTTAATTTTTTGCGCCACATGTCCTTACGTGTAGCTTCATCTTTAGGGAAATTTATTCTTTTAGTATCTAATACTAATTCTTCGTTTACCGTAAAGTCGAATGGTTTTTGCAATAGTTCTTTATACATTCCATTTACCTCAGCCATTCGTTTTGTAAAAATTTGGTTTACTGCCGGAACAAATTGAACTGGTACAGCTCCATTTATTTCATCGTCAATACTATTCTCAAACTTTTTTAGCGATTGAACATCTGACTGCAAAAAAATATTCTTGTCGGGATCTACAGCATTAAGGAATTTCTTAAATATCTGCTGCGAAAAATTGTCATTTAAAGCCTTTGGTTCATAGTGATTTTGTTGTATTATAGCTCCGAGTGTGGTAAGCAACTTTTCTTGGTTAGTAAGCCCCTCGCCATTTCCTCCTCTAGACTGAAATGCCCAAAAAACACCCGCGAACATAACTATCAATACAACTGGCAGAACCTTTCGATTTATCATAAATTGGAAAATTTGTTTCATCAGACTCAAAAATAACGTAAAAACAACTCCAATTATGATATAATGACTATCTTAACAAAGGTTTTTTGTATTAAAATACTTTTTTTGCATTTTTTTAATCTTATTAATCATTATGAAAAGCTGCGCCTTTTATTCATTTTTTATTTTACTACCATTCTCCGTTTTTTGTCAATGGAATCCTTCTCCAACTGATAGTCGGCTTTTAAATACAAAGTTGTCATCTTTCCCATCTGCGCCTAACAACATTTACCTTTTCGAAATCAAGAAAGACACTGCTGCTTTTGACATGATTGTTACCTTAAACAAGTGTGAACCTGATATTCAATTTTTTTATAAAATACCTGAAAAGTTGAAAGAAGGCAACATATTAATCACTTCGGAAGCGAAGCGAAAAGCAACAAAATACCTCACCGAATTCGAAAGTTTCGAAGACAGCATTTTTACAAATAAATCGGCACTTTGGTTAAGCAATAACAATATGACTGAACTATTATTGTTAAAAGAGACTACAATGGATATGGGAAATGGAATGGAAATATTTTACAAGCGAAAAACTTCCATTTTAAAGATCAATTATAAAGGAAAAGAAAAAATTATTACAGTATTTAACATTGAGAATTCTGGTGCAAAAGGGAAAATACAATTTGCCGTTTTGAGTGATCAACGAAATGCAATGATTGTAAAATTCGATGCCCCTTTTTCAATGTTATTAAAAGAAGTGAGATAATTTCTTGTTGAAAAACTTTTTTTCTCTACTTTTGTGCACCCAAAATGGAGGTCGTAGCTCAGTTGGTTAGAGCATCAGTTTGTGGTTCTGAGGGTCGTGGGTTCGAAACCCATCGGTCTCCCATCATTGGAAAAACCTTGTTAGCTCTGCTGCAAGGTTTTTTTCTTTCTAAACTTAATTGTAAATGAATTTGCTATTTATTCTTATCCCTGTCATTTCTGCATTTATTGGTTGGTTTACAAATTGGATTGCTATTAAAATGCTTTTTCATCCAAGAGAACCCAAAAAAATTCTTGGCATTACATTTCAAGGCATATTTCCTAAAAGGCAAGCCCAATTTGCCATAAAGCTTGGTAAATTGGTAAGCAATGAGTTGCTTTCCTTTGATGAAATTGAAAAAAAGATTTCAAACCCCGCCAATATTCAAAAACTATTGCCAATACTAGAACAACACATAGACATTTTCCTTAAAGAGAAGCTTACCGCACAAATTCCGATGATTGGAATGTTGATTGGTGAAAAAACGATTGGTATGGTAAAAGGGGTTTTCATGAAAGAGCTTGAAGAATTATTCCCTGTTTTAATGAAACAATATATGACTTCGCTAGAAAATGAACTAGATCTAGAAAAAATTGTTACTGAAAAAGTTGGAAAATTTTCTTCAGACAAATTAGAAGACATTTTGAATCAAATCATGTCAACGGAGTTTCGCTTTGTGGAAATTATTGGTGCAGTACTTGGATTTATAATTGGTCTCATTCAAGTTTTACTAACCATTGCTTTCCAATAATTCAAATAAAAAGGATTTAAATCCCATTTACCATCAAAAATTTGCCATCCATAACTTTTAACTATTATTCTCTGGATGTCAATTGACCTTTGAACAATAACTAAATCAAATGAGAAATTTTTCGATTGTAATTCTATCACTTTTTACTTTGAATGCTTTTGGTCAGATGCCTGATTTCAAGAAAATGGGCGGAGGTGGGCAAAACTTTAATATAGGCCATTTTTATGGGAAAATAATAGACAGTAAAACTGGAAAGGGAATAGATGGTGCATCACTCGTTTTGATGGGCACCAAGTTTGACACCACTAAAAAAAAGATGCTTCCTGCAACTATAATAGCATTGATTACAGAAGCAAATGGAGATTTCAATATGGAAAGCCTGCCTATGATGGGAAGCTTCACTTTAAAAATTACATCAATTGGATATAAACCATTAGAGCAAAAAGTTTCATTTGGATTAAAAATGTCACAAGGAGGAATGGAGGGAGGAAGAGAACAAATGATGAGTATGATGGATAAAGACCTTGGAAATATTAAACTTGAACAAGATGCTAATAAACTTGCAGATGTAACTGTCACTTCAAACAAACAGTTTTTTGAAATGGGTATTGACAGGAAAATATTTAATGTAGATAAGAACCTTACCAGTACTGGCCAGACAGCAGTAGAAGTAATGAAAAATATTCCAACCCTTAGTGTAGATATTGATGGAAATGTAACCATGCGAAATGCAACACCACAATTGTTTATTGACAATCGCCCTACAACCATGACACTTGATCAGATTCCAGCCGACATCATTGATCGGGTTGAACTGATTACCAATCCTTCGGCAAAATTTGATGCATCGGGCGGCAATGCAGGCATTCTTAATATCGTTTTGAAGAAAAATAAAAGAACAGGTTATAATGGAGGTTTAAGAGCAGGTGTGGATTCCAGAGGAAGAATAAATGGAGGATTCGATTTTAATTTTAGAATGAATAAGGTTAATTTTTTCTCTGCTGGTTATTTGGGACAACGAAAATCAATTTCCAATTCAATAAGCGATAGAACAGACTTTTTCAATAATCAATCCTATAGCCAGGTTTATCAAGGAAGCAATCCAATTAGTGATGGTTCTTTCCGCTTCATAAGGGCCGGAGTTGATTATTTATTAGACATTAGAAATACTGTAACTGTCTCTGGAAATTTTAATAAAGGAAATTTCAACAATGAGGATAGGCAGCGAATTGACTCAAATTTAATTCCACTTCCTTCATTTAGTAAAGTGACTCAAAATAGCAATGGAAAATTCCAAAATTTAGGTGCCCAACTGAGCTATAAGCACCTCTTTACAGAAGCGGGTCACGAATGGACAATAGACGGGAACTACAACTACAGTAAAAATGAAAACCTGAATAACATTAATACCCAAACATATCAATCCTTGTATTTAGTGAAAGGGTTTCCTGTAATTCAAAAATCAGAAGCGAACGGGTTTACAAAAAACTACACCCTTCAAACTGATTATGCTAACCCTATTACTGACAAACAAAAGATTGAATTTGGAGCAAGAGCAGCCATTCGTGAATTTTCGAATGAAAACAGTCAATCATTCTTTGTTCCTTCCATCAAGGATTTTACAAAAGTGAGTGCTTTAAGCAATAACTACAGCTATACAGACAAAGTTTTCGCAGCGTATGGAACCTATAGCTTAAAAGTAAATAAGTTCAGCTACCAATTCGGATTAAGAGCAGAAAGTTCCACCTATAATGGATCTTTAATTGGCAAATCAAGAACAGGAGCAGATTCAATTTCTACATTTAACGTTGATTTCCCTTTAGCTTTATTCCCAAGTGCATTTATAACTTATAAATTATCTGATAAAGAAGACTTGCAACTGAACTATTCAAGAAGGGTAAACAGGCCATCATTTTTCCAACTTATTCCATTTCCTGATTATTCAGATCCGTTTAACATAAACGTAGGTAACGCAGGATTAAAGCCCGAGTTTACCAATTCACTGGAGGTATCTTACAATTACAGTTATAAAAAAGGAGCTAACTTTTTGGTGAATACTTTTTTCAAACACAATACCAACCTTATAACACGCTATCAATACAGAGGTCTAAATCCGGATACGGTAGGTTATTACAATACTACGGATAGCGCATTATTTAATACTTATATTAACGCAAACAACAGCATCACTTTTGGAATAGAATTAACCAATAAAATGCCCGTAACAAAATGGTGGGATGCTACTGTAAATTTCAACCTGTTTAATTCTCGTATCAACATCAATGATCCGAAACTTACAACACTTACAAACCAAAGAACGAGTTGGTTTGTAAAGGCAAATAACAGTATTAAATTTCTAAAAACATGGTCTGTACAGTTATCGGGTGAATACTATGCAAAAACAGTTCTACCTCAGGAAGGTGGTCGTGGTGGTGGTGGTGGCAGAGGCGGAGGAGGGGGAATGATGATGTGGGGAGGAGGCAATTTAGGTACCGCTCAAGGATATATAGATAGTCGTTATAGTTTTGATATTGCGCTGCGCAAAGATTGGACATGGAAAGGTGGAAACAGCGCCTCTCTAACACTCAGCATGAATGATTTTCTCAGAACCAATTTGTATAGAACACATGCGGAATCAGAGTTTCTCATACAAGATTCTGAGAGAAGAAGAGACCCTCAAGTAGCTAGACTAAACTTCTCATATCGCTTTGGTAAATTTGACATTAATTTATTTAAAAGAAAAAGCTCTAAAGACTTAGGTGGTGGTTCAGATATGATGCCACAATAATCTCTAACTAAAGTGTGGAAAAAGTGTATTTGAATTTTCTTTTGAATGCTCATTTAACAAAAATATTTTCAGGAAATGACAATTGAGCATGTTGCCATTTGGACAAATAAATTAGAAAAATTAAGGACATATTATATTCAATACTTTGATGCATCGTCAAATGAAAAGTATACCAACCACGAAAAAAAATTTGAAAGTTATTTCCTTTCATTTGCTTAAGGTTCAAGACTGGAATTGATGTCAATGGTTGGAATTCCTCCTAATCTAAATGATTCAATAGATAAATAATACACCGGAATCATTCACCTGGCATTTGGAGTAGCTTCTATGATAAAAGCTGATGAAAAAGCAAAAGAATTCCAATCTGCCGGCTTTTGTAATTTTAAGTGGCCCAAAAATAACAGGAGACAGTTATTACGAGTATGAAACTTTGAACCCCGACAATAACAGCATAGAAGTAACGACAAAAGCTCGCTAATATTCAACAACAATTTCTACTCTGCGGTTTCGTTGTCTACCTTCCCCTGTTTCATTGGTATCTCGGGGT
>JANMZN010000412.1:0-2363 GCA_031383285.1 Segetibacter sp. | reverse complement strand
TAAAATAAACAGTTTAGCATAAGATGAAAAAAATAATAATTGCGGCGCTTTCTATTGTATTCATCACGTCGTGCCAACCCAAAAAGTATGGTGCATTTTTAGTGACTGGTATAATAGAAAATGCTCCAGGTAAGAAACTATTGTTAATGGAAACCCAGAGTTCAAATGTCCAGCCTGTTGTGCTCGATTCTACAGAATTAAATGCGAAGGGAGAATTTACATTAAGGGGAAGAGCAAATGAAGAAGGAATATTTAGGTTAACCATTGAGAAAGGTCCAGATGTTATTCTTGTAAATGATGCCAGCAGCATTCGGGTCAAACTTGATGTAAACAACTATCGGAATTATAAAGTAGAAGGCTCTCCCGCATCTGATGGATTGCATTCCTTGTTTGAGGAATACAGAGACATAGACTCGTCTATTCTTGCAAACTTTAAAATCATTGACAGCATCAAATCAAAAGCAGGTCAGGACAGTTTGGTTGAAGTTATGCGTTCTCAAAATGACCAGCGAGTATTGTCATTAAACAATCTTTTGAAAAATTTTATAAATAGTTCTTCAAGCGCAGCGGCCAGTTTATATGCATTGGGAATTGCCAGTCAAACCATACCGACAAATGAATTAAAATCATTGGTAGATGCTACCGCGAAAAAATTTCCTGAGCATTCCGGCGTCGCAAAAGTAAAATCTATGATGGCTGTTAAAGCAGCACCTCCTGCAAAACCTGAACCGACGAACGATTATCCATTATTGAATCAACAGGCCCCCGATCTTACAATGCCCGATTTGAATGGCAAACCAATCAGCATTCACGACTTTCAAGGAAAATTTGTTTTGGTTGATTTTTGGGCAAGTTGGTGCGGTCCATGCAGACAGGAAAATCCAAACGTTTTGGCAGCTTACAATAAATTTAAAGATAAAAACTTTACCATTCTTGGTGTTTCACTTGACCAGGAAAAAGCTGATTGGCAAAAGGCCGTTACAAAAGATAATCTAACATGGAGCCACATGAGCGATTTGAAATATTGGCAAAGTGAAGCCGTAAAAGCTTACGGATTCGATGGTATTCCCTTCAATGTTTTGCTGGATCCTACAGGTAAAATAATTGCCTCAGGATTAAGAGGAGAAGATCTTGAAAATAAATTAGCAGAAGTATTGAAATAGAAAGTATCGGAATAAAAAAAATCCCTGACGAATAGCCAGGGATTTTTTTTGTATTAAACTATTCTTATTGCTTCTGCAGATTAATTGTTCTAATAATTTCATTTTGCTGATTACTGATAATCATTTGGTAAGATCCAACTGCCATTCTATCCGCATTCATTTCAAAATTGCTAATGCCACTTGAAATATTTACAGCCCTTACCAAAATCAATTGACCAATATTGTTGTACAGTTTAATCTGAACCGGGCCAAGAGATTCAACAGTATTAAAGGAAAGATTTAAAACATTTTTTACCGGGTTAGGAAAAACATTAATCTTAATTTTCTCCGAACGCTTCAGTAGTACCACATTTGAATATTGAATGGTACCATCTTTATTATACGTTGATAAGCGATAATAATTGTTTCCGGAAAAAGGATTTACATCGCTGTAAAGATATTCTCTGTTGAGCAGCACATTTCCACTATAAATGTTTAGCGCTTCAAATTCAGAACCATTAGCACTTCTTTCAAGTACCATTTTATTTATATCGCTAAAAGCAGAAATTACCCATTTCAAATCGTTTGAAGTTGTTTTGACTTCACCAGTAAATCGCTCAAGTTTTATTGGTAAAGCAGTCCCATTAAAAGTCAATGTAAAACTGGTTTTGGCACTTTGTTTTCCATCTAAATACAGCAGATAATAAGTCTGGGCATTCAATCCGGAAATGGTTGTCAATGGACCATTACCTGTAAAACTTCTACAAGCGATTGCAAATGGAAAACTTTGACCGGTAGGACATGTATTGGTCTGGTAAAATGCAATACGTGCAGTAGGTGCATTTGAACCTGTACAAACAGATGCAGACGCAGGAAAATAATTAAAATTGGTTACGTCTATATCCAATGAACCACTTGCGTCGGTAAGTACGACATAATATAAATTGTTAGTAACCCCAACACCTGAGCCGGTACAGACAACATTATTGTATTGTGGATCTTTATTGGCATTGGATGTGCTGTGTTCCAAATCGAAAAACACCTGTGTGCCAGGTGGTGTTGCAGAAGCTGGAAACGTAACCGGACATTCATCTTTGTCATCAATAATCGGCGTAAGTTGAGTTATACCCGTAGCAGCTGTACATCCGCCAAATGCAAGTGCAGCATTGGTAGCACATGTGTATAAAGCACCCTGATAACATGATGCATCTGGTGCTGTTC
>JANMZN010000380.1:0-1579 GCA_031383285.1 Segetibacter sp. | reverse complement strand
CTGCTTTTTGCAGTTTATTATAATACTTTCTTTCTCAACCTACTTCATTCTGGTATATTTTTTGGAATTCAAATTCTTGTCACTAATCTGTTACCAATTCTCCTGAAACGCTGTATTGACGCGGGTTTTCATTTTCTGTATTGGAAAGTAAGTTTGACCAAGGTCGGAATGACGTTTTTTTAAGAATCTGTTTTAGTTCCTGTTCCAACCTCACTCTTATTTAAGTCGAATGAACCCATGCACTTCCAGCCGGGGCAATTTCAAACGTAGATTTTTTGAGGCTTTTCCATAGGATTTCACCCGTAAATAAGCCAACCAAATATGCACAAAATTCAAACTTTCAACCCGTACGTTGGATGATGTGCTGAAATCCATCAAAGGGTTTATTGCTTAACAGAAGTAAAAGGCGGAATTAGCAAACGATGTAAAAACTGTATAAAAACTATACTAATTAATTGGTTACACTATTTATAAAGCTTATTTGGTAAAGCTATAACTTTACCAAGTGATAATTTAAGTAAAGTCATAACTTTACTATTTATTTTAATTGTCAATCTTTAGCTTTACTTTTTTTTTAAAAAAGTCAATATATAACTTTACTTTATGGGCAATAAATCGTTACAACTGCAACAGTTAAACAACAAAATGTTGGGCTTTGCCACACTAAAGCAAGTAGCCGTACCGCCTACCGGTTGGATAAAAGCCATTCGCACCGCCTTTGGCATGTCTATGCAGCAATTAGGCAACAAACTATCTGTTTCCAAACAGGGAATACTGGATATAGAAAAGCGGGAAAAAGAAGGTTCCATAACCATCAAATCCCTGCGGGAAATTGCCCTTTCTATGGATATGCAATTGGTATATGGTTTTGTTCACAAAGATGGTTCATTAGATGCGTTGATTGACCGAAAAGCAAAGGAATTGGCCACTCAAATTGTGTTGCGTACATCCAATACCATGAAACTGGAAGACCAGGGTAATTCTAATAAGCGTATCCAAAAAGCAATTGAAGAAAGAGCTGCATCTATTAAAGACGAAATGCCTAAAATTTTATGGGATTAGCGTTAGACTACATAGATGAACAAACCCCCTTATACGAAGAAGAAAAAGAGGGCCTGCTCATTCCTACCATTGCAACCCGTGGCGAGTTGGACGAGTTTGAGCAGCAGAATATAGAACAGGCTGTGCAGTGGACATTAGAGCGTTCCTATAAGCCGGAGCGGATTTTTACAGAAGAATTTATTCGCACGGTGCATAAGCGAATGTATGCCGATGTATGGAAATGGGCAGGAGCGTTCCGTAAAACCAATAAGAACATTGGCGTTGACAAATGGCAAATACCATCCGACCTTAAATACCTGCTTGATGATGCTAAGTATTGGCACGAAAACAAAAACTACCCACCCGATGAAATTGCTGTAAGGTTCAAGCACCGCATTGTAAGTATTCATTGCTTTCCAAACGGTAACGGGCGGCATAGCCGGTTAATGGCCGATATTATTATTGAAAAAATATACAAGCAGCCTGTTTTTAGTTGGGGTGCTGCCAATCTTTCCAGCGAAGGCGATACCCGAACAGC
>JANMZN010000314.1:0-13472 GCA_031383285.1 Segetibacter sp. | reverse complement strand
ACAGTTCTATTAATTCTTCCTGCATTGTTAGCAGCAATAAATTGAGACACCACCCTACCATAAACATCTATAATTTGGATAGTAGCCGGCATTCTATCGTTTTTGCCAGTTTGCATTTGAACGGTGAAAGTACCATTGTTAGGATTGGGATACAATTTTGTATCATTTGTTCCTTCCTCAACAACAATAGCATCTTTAGAAAGATTTCCGTCGGTAGAACGAGAACCAACCGCGCAACCAATATGCGTCAGTGCTTGGGTTAAAATAGCGCCTTGAACATTACATGCTGAAACGCCACGAACTGTTATATTTCCACCAACATACCCAGATAAAAACTTAATTGTCATACTAGAACTATCAGGCTGCGCTGATCTGATAAGTGTTTTAGAAGGAATTGCCCATCTATAACGATTGGTTGGCTCTTGTGAAGCACTAGGTGCAGGAGAAGCCACTGTAAATGTAATAAACCCACCTACACAACCATTGAAACTACCAGTATTAGATATTAGAGAATTTGGAGTAGCGGGAGGAAGCACTGCACTCAAGAATACTTTCTGCGCAATACTTGTATTACAACCATTTACAGCAGTAACTCTTATTGTGTCTCTTGTAAATCCTGCACCGAAGGTTACCATAATTGCCGTGTCATTAACTCCAGTTGCATTCAATCGAGTAATAGTCGCATTGGTACCTCTGCTTAAACTCCAGTTGTAATAGGAAGCATTAGCAACTTTTCTTATTCTGTACACCTCAGTACCACCACCTATTAAAGCACAAACATTGGTTACAGCAGGAATATTTGAACCAAAATTCTTCATTACTATTCCAGGAGTAGCAACTTGCGTTAAAGTAAGCTTAATGCTACTTGCAGCATCGCTTGTATCGCATTCGCTTAGGCTAAACACCCTTATATATTTGGGCTTTGAATTTGTAACAGTTATTGTGTCAGGGAAGATGACGGTAATGGTAGTATCGTTTACATAGTTTACTACAGAACCTCCGGGTACTTGCCAGTAGTAACCTGTTGCATTGGCTGCTTTTCTAATTCTAAATGTTGCAGGTATGCCAGTAACGCTTACAACATTCTGCTTGAACAAACAAACATTGGTACTTGCCAATACGTTTGGTACAAAACTTTGTTGAATTGGTCCGGGAGTTGAAGGAGCCACCTTGATTACAACTAATGCTTTAGTTGTACTAGGTGTACCGCAAGCATTTAAAGCTTTAACAGATACTGTACCATCTGCTTTCATCAAGATTACAACCGAATTAGTTCCTTGACCAGATATTATAGCATTACCACTACTTGCCCCTGTAACTGTCCATCTGTATGTATATCCTGGAACAGCTGTTACTGAATAAGTTTGCAATGTGTCGCAATTTTTAATATTTCGTGTGCCAGTAATAGCAGAAGGAGGGAGAGAACCAATTGGTTGAGCATCTATAACCGCAATAGCAGGAGAAGATACCACAAGTGTAGTGTTGTTTCTAGACGTTACATTATAAGTTCCAGTTGGTACACCGGTAAATTCGCCAGTCGTATTGCTATAGTTTGTTCCATCAATACTAAACGAAAAACCCGAGATTGCTGAAAGAACCCTGATTCTTCCTGTAGATGTACTACAAGTTGGCTGTGTTACTTTGATTACAGGGGCATTGGTTTGCTTGTAGAAATAGAAATTGTCCAAATAAACAGTGCTTGAACCAAAAGGTGTACCTACCAATTTAATTTGACCGATGTTGCTCAAATTAACGGTATTGTATTGAGACAATTGAATATTATAACTATTCCAACCAGATAATGTTGGGTTTAATGTAACAGCCTGTTCTACTGGAGCGCCTCCAGTATTAATAAGGAATACCTCAAAAGCAGAACAATTTGGTGTCCAAATATCAACATGCAAGTGAGACATACCAGAAGCATCTATAGGACTTGCAAATTGAACACCTTGATAGTTGAGGAATTCATACTTTTTAGTTGCATTACCTACAATGTTTACATCAGTTACTGTAGTAGATTGACCCCAGTTAGGATACCAATCAGTACCTGCTACGTCTGTATAAGCGTTGCTGAAAAGAGATATAACATCGAGTGCATTTCTCCTTGGCGGAGATGGAGCAGCATTTGTTGGCGGAGCAAATGAAACTACTAAAGTTGCATTTACACTTGCACTTCCATAAGCGCCTGCAGCTGCTTGAGTAGCGGTAATGGTTGATGTTCCTGCCGCTAAAACAGTTACTGTATTTCCACTAATTGTGGCAACGGTGGTGTTTGAGCTATTATAGGTAAATGCACCAGAACTGTTACTTGTAGGTGCAGTTAAAGCAAATGGAGCAACGCCTACAACTTTTGCAGGAACTGAAAATCCTGTAATAGTAGGTGCATTGGCCGGTTTCCAGAAGTATAGATTGTCAAGATAAACAGTACTTGTACCCCATGGTAATCCTGTCAATTTAAATTGTATGATAGCACTTTTATTAACTGTAGTATACTGAGATAACAATATATCATAACTGTTCCAGCCGGATAATGTTGGAGTGAGTGTAACACTCTGCTCAACTCCTCCAGCATTAATTAGGAAAACGTCAAATGCTGTGCAATTGGGTGTCCATAAATCCAAGTGAAGATTAGTCATATTCGATGCATCGATTGGACTTGCAAACTGAACACCTTGATAATTAAGGTAATCATATTTTTTTGTTGCATTGCCTGCAATGTTTACATCCGAAACTGCAGTAGATTGACCCCAATTTGGAAACCAGTCTGTTCCAGCTACATCTGTATATGCATCACTAAATAATGACAGTACACTGCTAGAAGGCCTCGTAGGAGTAGGGGCTGCTGTTGTAGGTGGAGGAAAAGATACAACAAGAGTAGCAGTTGTGCTACCTGAACTATAAGAACCAGCAGCAGCTTGATTAGCGGTGATGATAGACGTTCCAACACCAACAACTGTTACGGTATTTCCACTGATAGTTGCCACGCTTTGATTTCCACTTGAGTATGTAAATGCACCTGCACTATTACTAGTTGGAGCCGTCAAAGTAAATGGAGCATCTCCCATTAACTTGGCCGGAATTGAAAAACCAGTAATGGTTGGGGTGTTAGCTGATTTCCAGAAATAAATATTGTCTAAATATACAACTGTTGTTGAAGCTCTATAAACAAAACCTGAGTCAACAAATTTGAATTGATCAATATTTGATACAATAGCGGGATTATAAAGACTCAAATTAATATCATAACTATTCCAACCGTTAAAGGTAGGGCGTAATGTTACCTTTTCTTCAATTGTTCCTCCGGCTGTCTTAATTAAATAAAATTCAAACGCATCGCAATTTGATGTCCAAATGTCAACATGCAAATTGCTCATTGAAGAAGCATTGATACTACTTGATAGTTGTACACCCTGATAATCAAGCATATCATATTTCTTGGTTGGATTAGTTCCTGCCAAAACATCGGTGACCACAGTACCTTGTCCCCAATTTGGAAACCAATCTGTTCCCGAAATATTTGTGTAAGCATCACTAAATAAAGAAATAACATCTGTGGCATTTCTTGCCGGGGGGTTTGGAGCCGCCGTTCCAGGTTGGGCTTTGGCAGTGTACCCAAAAAAGATACAAAATGCCAACAGTGAGAAAAGTTGTTTCATGTGGTATTTGTTTTAGCAACTCTTCACAGTTTGTATTCCTTTTAACAAAAAAGAAATGTGCACAGAATGTAAACAATCGCTGTTTTTTGACAAAATCGTCAAATGCAAATCTACTTTAAGCAAATGATGAGAGCGAATACTTCGTCACAACAATACTACATCAGTGTTTCTTAAACTATTGATTTCAAGCAAATTTGGCTACTTCATTACTACATCAATTATTTTGCTTTACTTTATGTTCTGGAAAATTGCCGCTAATGATTGCAAGAATAATTCTGCTCACCTTAATCTCTTTGACCACCTACGGTCAAAATACTATCGGGCTTCCGGACGTCATAAATTACACAAAATCAACATATAATGCTGGACTTCAAAATTGGGATATCAAGCAAGACCGGAATGGAATAATATATATTGCCAACAATGAAGGGCTGCTAAGTTTTGACGGCACCTATTGGAAATTGTATCCGCTTCCTAATAAAACAATTGTAAGATCAGTAGAAATTGGGATAGATAATAAAATATATGTAGGAGGTCAGGATGAATTGGGATATTTCGCACCTGATGCAAATGGAAGATTGAAATATTTTTCACTTACAGACCTAATCCCTGCAAAAGACAAATCATTTGGTGATGTATGGGACATTGTTTCATTTAATAAGGAAACATATTTTAGATCTCTAAATAAAATATTTAAATTCAACAACCAGTCGGTTGCTACTTATGATGCGATCTCTGAATGGGGCTATCTGACTGTGTGCAATAATATACTGTATGCACAGGACTTCAGAACAGGACTAATGACTTATTCAAATAATGTATGGCAGCCAATCCAATCATCATTATTACTTCCGACAAATGACCCTATTACTTCAATACTTTCGATTAATGACAATACTTCCATTATTACCACACTCAAAAGTGGCCTGTTTCAAATACAGAAAGGCGTTATTAGTAAAATAAGTTCCTCAAATAATGAATTATTTCAAAGTGATCGTATTTATTCTGCCACCATTATTGACAGCAACTGGATAGCCTTAGCTACTAGCAATAAAGGGGTATTTATTGTTGATCACAAAGGAGCAATTATTCAGAGTTTTTCAGAAACTGAAGGAATTCAAAACAACAATATTCTAAGCATATTCAAAGACAATCAGGGAAACCTTTGGCTGGGTCAAAACAACGGCATTGACTGCATCGCTTATAATAGTTCCATCAAACACATAAATGCACCGCTCCAAAATGGATCGGGCTATACAGCTATTATTCATAACAACCAACTATATATAGGCACTTCCAATGGGTTGTATTTTGTGGCATTGCAGCAAAAGAATGATTTAAGCTTTAGCAAGGGGAAATTTGATATAGTGAAAAATTCTGAAGGACAAGTCTGGAATCTTTCAGTAATAAATAATCAGTTGCTTCTTGGGCACCATGAAGGCGCATTTCGAATAGAAGGTAATGTTGCAAGTAATATCAGTTCGACGCCTGGTTTTTGGAATTTTTTACCCACAACCAATACTTTTCCTTCCCCTCAAATAATCGCCGGACATTACAAAGGATTACAATTCTTTGACTATAAGGATGGCATCTTCACACCTGATAAGAAAGTACCTGGTTTTACTGAATCATCAAGATTTGTAACCATAGACAACAACGATAATATTTGGGTTTCACATCCTTATCATGGAATTTATAAAATTACAAAGCAACCAAATGGCAATTTTGCAACAACCTTTTATAATGAGAAAAATGGATTACCATCTACTTTAAATAACCATATTTATAAAATAAAAAATGAAATAGTTGCTGCAACTGAAAAAGGAATCTATATCTATAACAACAATAAAAATGTTTTTGAAGAATCGGAATTCTATAAAGAATTACTGGGAGTACAAAGCATCCGATATTTGAAAGAAGACCAGACTGGAAACATCTGGTTTATTCACAATAAATCTCTAGGAGTAATAGATTATTCAGGTAAAAAACCTGCGATCTTTTTTTTGCCAGAATTGACAGGCGAAATGCTGAGCGGATTCGAATACATATATTCTGTAAATGATAAAAACTTGTTTGTTGGTGGAGAAAAAGGCTTCTTCCATATTAATTATGAAAAATACAAGGAAACTATTCCTACCATGCAGCTTCAAATAAGATCTGTCAAAATCATAAACAACAGTGATAGTATTTTATTTGGTGGCTATTTTGAAGGGAAAAATGAAAACCAACTACAAGACAAGAACTCCATTCCGGCCTTAAATAGTGATTGGAAAACCATCCGATTTGAATATTCTTCACCGCTATTTTCTTATCAAACCAATCTTGAATATAGTTATCGTTTAAAGGGATTTGATAATAACTGGTCAGCTTGGACAAAACGCACTGAAAAGGAATATACAAATTTGTCCACAGGCTATTATACATTCGAAGTAAAAGTTCGCAATAATCTTGGAACAGAATCGACCATTTCAAGCTACTCATTTAGGATGTCGCCGCCATGGTATTTATCATTTTGGGCATGGCTATTTTATTTTTTGCTTTTTATTGCTTTCAATTACGGTCTATATAAATGGCTCAAAGAAAAGTTTAAAAAACAACAACACAAACATGAGCAAGAACAAAAAAAATTGAAGTACATATTCGAACTAGAAAAAAATAAAACTGAAAGCGAGATTGTTGCCTTGCGCAATGAAAAACTTGAAGCAGAAATAAATTTGCAAAACTCAGAAATGGCCTCTTCTGCTATGCATCTCGCCAAAAAAGGGGAATTGCTGAAAAAGATAAAAGTGGAATTTACGCAGGTCATGAAGCGGGTAGATAATGAAGAAGCAATAACTGAATTAAAGAAAATAATAAGGAAACTAAGTGACGATGATAAGATAGACAATGAATGGGATAATTTTGCCATTCACTTTGATAAAACGCATAGTGATTTTGTAACAAAAGTAAAAGAGAAACATCCTGATATAACTGCCAACGAACTAAAACTGTGCGTTTATTTGAGGATGAATCTATCGACGAAAGAAATTGCCCAATTCCTAAACATATCTGTAAGAGGAGTAGAAATTAGTCGCTACCGATTAAGAAAAAAATTAGCATTGCCATCTGAGGTAAGTCTGTTTGACTATTTGATTGGTTTTAATAATAAGCAGGCATTTTAATGTGCTTAGTGTAAATTTTTTACTCGACTTAAAAATTGAATATAGAATATAGTTGATCAGACAATTTTTCCGCTGCTTTTTACATTGGTAATTTTAAAGAGCTTCATAATGAATTGTGGTTAGATTTACTTTTTGATAATTAATTCTATGCATTAAACCACTTTAATTAACTTTAGTATTTACCAATACAATCTTTAGTCTTATCATGTCCACAAGAAGAGATTTCATTAAGCTTGGTGCCCTTTCTTCAGCTTCTTTAGTTTCGGCTAACATTCTATCAAGTTCAAAAGAATTGGCTAAAGTAATTGCAGGAGAACCGAACAAGCCAATTGTATTATCCACGTGGAAATTTGGACTACAAGCTAATTCCGCTGCATGGGAAATTCTCAGCAACAACGGACATGCACTGGATGCAGTTGAAGCTGGTGTAAGGATTCCTGAAGGTGACCCTGAAGAGAGAAGTGTGGGATTTGGTGGCAGACCTGACCGTGATGGAAGGGTTACCCTTGATGCCTGTATAATGGACCACAATGCCAATATAGGTTCGGTAGCATGTTTAGAGTATATAAAACATCCGATTTCAGTAGCCAGAGCAGTGATGGAAAAAACACCACATGTAATGTTGGTAGGTGATGGAGCCTTGCAATTTGCACTAAAGCAGGGGTTTAAAAAAGAAAACCTATTGGTAAAAAAGTCAAAAAAAGAATGGTTGGATTGGCTGAAGAAAAGCAACTATACGCCTATTGCCAATATTGAAAATCACGATACCATCGGTATGATTGCATTGGATAGCCATGGCAACTTATCCGGGGCTTGTACAACTAGCGGAATGGCATTCAAAATGCATGGACGCGTAGGAGATTCTCCTATTATTGGCGCCGGATTATATGTTGACAATGAGATAGGTGCAGCAACAGCTACCGGACAAGGCGAAGAGGTTATAAGAATAGCAGGTTGTCATCTTGTTGTAGAATTGATGCGACAAGGAAATTCTCCACAAGATGCATGCAAAGAAGCGGTAAACCGCGTTGTAAAACTTGCTCAAAATAGGAATCAGGATCTCATAAATATTCAGGTTGGTTTTATAGCTTTAAATAAACAAGGAGCATATGGTGCATATTGTATTCACGATGGTTTCAACTATGCAGTACATGACAAAAGCGGAAATAATTTAATCGATTCTGAATACAAAATAAAACTACCAATCGCCAAATAAACTGAGACTTCATTTGCCAAATTACAAACTTGAAATAGCTTGTTTCAACTATCAATCTGCAGTCATAGCCGAACAAGGAGGAGCTGATAGAATAGAATTATGCGATCGTTTTTTTGAAGGAGGCACTACTCCTACTTACGAAACATTTGCACTAGCACGCAAACAAATAAAAATAGAATTATTTGTCATGATCCGTCCAAGGGGTGGCAACTTTATTTATAACAATGATGAGTTTGCGCAAATGAAAAAAGACATTTCATTTTTCGCAGAAGCAGGTGTCGATGGATTTGTATTCGGAATATTACAAGTAGATAATTGCATTTCTAAACAACAATGCGCCGAACTTATTAGCCTTGCTGCGTCACTGCCATGTAGCTTGCATAGGGCTTTCGACAAAACTCCAAAAGCTGTAAAATCACTTGAAATAGTTATTGAATGTGGATTCAAAACCATACTTACATCTGGGTTTACTGCTTCCGCAATGGAGGGATTGGGTAATTTAGATGTATTGGTAAAACAAGCAAACAACAGAATTAGCATTATGCCGGGAGGAGGGGTTCGTTCATCCAATTTAGAAGCTATAAAAAACAAAACTCAGGCTAACTACTATCATTCATCTGCCATAATACAAGGAGACATAGCTGATTTGAACGAGGTGATTGCCCTTAAAAAAATATTAAGTTGAAAAAAATACTCATTATAGCATGTGCGTTTTTCATCCATAAGGTCTATTCCCAAAAAATAGTGCGAAGCTTAAACGATTGTAACTGGACATTTAAAAATAAAAGCGATTCACTTTGGCACCCTGCAAAAGTTCCGGGAACCATCCACACTGATCTGCTAGAAAACAAACTAATCCCCGATCCTTTTTTTGGCACCAATGAAAAAGGGTTACAGTGGATAGATTCAGGAAGTTGGCAATACCAATGTTTTTTTGATATTTCACCTAATGAATTTGCTAAGAATCATATTGAATTACAATTTAAGGGATTAGACACCTATGCTTCTGTTTACTTGAATGATCGTTTGATTCAAGTAGCAGATAATATGTTTCGTTCATGGACAATAGACATCAAACAACAAGCAATTCCAGGAAAGAACAAACTAACCATCGTATTTGAATCTGCTGTCTTAAAAGGTAAAGAGTTGGCCAATAAATTACGTTACACCTTACCCGGAGAAGAAAAAGTATTCACCCGAAAAGCACAATACCAATACGGTTGGGATTGGGGACCTCGCTTTGTAACCTGTGGCATTTCGCAATCCGTACTCTTAACATGCTGGAATAAAGCAAGATTAGTAAGCATTCAAAGCATTCAAAAAACGCTTAACGATACCATTGCTGAGCTCCAATTTAAATGCGAAATCGAAAGTGATATTGACAATAGTATTTTCATTTCTATAAGTAACACTATTCCCGCTCATGCACCTTTTACAAAACTAGCCAAGGTCCATGCAAAAAAAGGAATTGCTAAATATACCATTGATTATAATATTCAAAAACCAAAAAGATGGTGGTGCAATGGATTAGGGAAAGCCAACCTGTATACTTTCAATTTTGCACTTGATGATAACAATACCCAACTTGATTCCAAACAAATTACAATTGGCTTAAGAACCATTGAGTTGGTCAATGAAAAAGATAGTCTTGGCTCCTCATTTTATTTCAAGTTAAACGGAAAATCTGTATTTATGAGAGGAGCAAACTATATTCCTCAGGATAACTTTATTCCTAGATTAAATAATGAAGCCTACAAAACCATCATAAAAAATGCAGCAGACGCCAATATGAATATGTTGAGGGTTTGGGGTGGGGGCATCTACGAAAGGGAAGCTTTTTATGAAGAATGCGATAAAAATGGAATCCTTGTATGGCAGGATTTTATGTTTGCCTGCGCAATGTATCCCGGTGATAGTAACTTCATCCATAATATAGAGGCAGAAGCAAAAGAACAAGTCCAACGATTACGCAACCATCCTTGTATAGCACTATGGTGTGGAAACAATGAAATAAACGAAGGCTGGCAAAATTGGGGATGGCAAAAGCAATACAACTATTCAAAAAAAGATTCCACAGAAATTGCAGACAACAACACTTACATTTTTGACCATCTCATAAAAGATATTGTTATCTATAACGATGGCAGCAGACCATACTGGACAACTTCGCCCAGTATTGGTTGGGGACATAACGAAAGTTATACAAACGGAGACTCCCACTATTGGGGTGTTTGGTGGGGCATGGAACCTTTTGAAAAATATAAAAGCAAAACAGGCAGGTTTGTGAGCGAATATGGATTTCAAAGTATGCCAAACATCAGCACATTGGGTAAGGTTGGCTTGTTCAAAAACAATTCCCAAAATGAAATAGACTCGGCTGTTCTAAAAGCCCACCAGAAACATCCCAAAGGATACGAGACAATAACAGCATACATGCTTCGTGACTATAAATTACCCAAAAACAATATTGAGCACTTCGACTACATTTCTCAGCTATTGCAAGCAGAAGGTATGCGTATAGCTATTGAATCTCATCGTAGAAAAAAACCGTATTGTATGGGAACTCTCTACTGGCAATTAAACGATTGCTGGCCCGTTACCTCATGGAGCACCATTGATTATTATAACAATTATAAAGCAAGCCACTATCAGGTAATCCGCTCCTACAAAAATGTAATACTTTCTGTAACTGAAGAAAAGGATTCAATTTACATTTTTGCAATTTCTGATCAACTACAAAATATTGAAAAAGCCGCATTAAGTATTAGGTTGGCTACATTAGCCGGCCAAGAACAATGGTCACAAATAATAGCTGTAACAATAGAAGCCAACTCTTCTAAAGCAATCGTCGCATTGCCAAAAGATATTTTAAAAGGAAACGATTTGAACAACCTTTATTTAAATTCAACGCTTACTATTCCAGGCATAGATTGGTTAAAAGCTAGCAGCATACATTATTTTGTAAAACCCAAAGCGCTCAACCTCAGAAAAGCTAATTATATAATTAAAGAAAACAATTGTGGTTCAGCGCAGTGCTTTACAATTAAGGCAGATGCACTGATGAAAAATGTGAGGATCAAGATTGATGATGTTGAAACCAATCTAAGTGAAAATTATATAGACGTTCTTCCGAATGACCCAATAACAATCTATCTTCCAAAACATTTGAAAGTAAAAAGTCTAAAAAAGAAAATCAAATTACTATCTTTAATTGACACCTATTAGAACAATGAAAAAGTTAGCCCCATTTATTTTAATGATTGTATTGTCCACTTTAATGAGTTCAATATTCTCACAACAAAAGAATGTCGTTTCACATGTCAATCCTTTTATTGGCACAGGGGGACATGGACATACATTCCCTGGTGCTACAGTTCCTTTTGGGATGGTTCAACTTTCGCCAGACACAAGAATAGATGGGAGCTGGGATGGTTGCAGTGGATACCATTATTCCGATTCAACTATTTATGGATTTTCACATACACATCTTAGCGGTACAGGTTGCAGCGATTATGGAGATATTGCACTACTTCCTTTTACGAATTACAAAAAGGGAGACACAAAAAACAAACCCAGCTTTGACTATAGAAATTATGCTTCTTCATTCTCACACAATAACGAAAAAGCATCAGCAGGCTATTATAGCGTAAGGTTAAATAATGACATTAATGCTGAACTAACATCAACAACAAGAGTAGGGTTTCACAAATACACTTTCCCACAGCATGAAGATGCTAAAATAGTTGTTCAATTAGACCATCGCGATAAAACATTAGAGTCAACAATAAAAATAATAAACAACAAAAGCATTGAAGGTTTTAGAAGAAGCGAAGCATGGGCCAAAGACCAGTACATTTATTTTGTACTGGAATGTTCTGAGCCTTTTGCCAATGAAACTGAAATAGAAAACACTAAGAATAATGCATTAATAAATGCCGGATTTCTTTGCCTTGAATTTGGTCAATTAAATGGCAAACCACTTTATATAAAAGTAGGAATTTCAAACGTAAGTATAGAAGGTGCCAGAAAAAACTTGCAAGCAGAACTACCACACTGGGATTTTAATAAAGTAAAAAAAGATGCCGAATCCCTGTGGAATAGAGCGTTGAACAAAATAGAAGTTACCAGCTCTGATAAAGATAAACTTGCCATTTTCTATACTGCATTGTACCATACAATGATACAACCAAATGTAGCAATGGATGTAGATGGAAAGTATCGTGGACGTGACAATACCATTCATGTAGCAGAAGGTTTTACTTATTACACAGTTTTTTCCTTGTGGGACACTTTTCGTGGAGCCCATCCTTTATATACGCTCTTTGATCAAAAAAGATCATCCGATTTCATTAACACTTTTATTGCCCAATATGTACAAGGTGGACGATTGCCTGTATGGGAACTTGCAAGCAATGAAACCGATTGCATGATTGGTTATCATGCAGTAAGTGTAATTGCTGATGCAATCACAAAAGGCATCCAGGGTTTTGACTACGAGAAGGCTTTTGCTGCTTGTAAACATAGTGCCATGCTGGATCATTTAGGATTAAATGCTTACAAAAAAAATGGGGTCATTTCAATGGATGATGAACATGAAAGTGTTTCTAAGACATTGGAATATGCTTATGATGATTGGTGCATTGCGCAAATAGCTAACCAACTGAATAAAAAAGAAGATTACAATTATTTTATCAGACGTTCGCAAAGCTGGAAAAATGTATTTGATCCGGAAAGTGGTTTTATGCGCCCAAAGAAAAATGGTGGTTGGTTGACTCCTTTTGAACCTAAAGAAGTGAATAACAATTTCACAGAAGGCAATAGCTGGCAATATTCTTTCTTTGTACCGCAAGATGTAAATGGTTTGATTCAAAAAATGGGAGGTCCTGAAAAATTCGAAAACAAGTTAGATGAACTTTTTACGACTTCTAATAAAACTACAGGACGTGAACAGGCAGACATTACCGGACTAATAGGTCAATATGCACATGGTAATGAACCAAGTCACCACATGACTTATCTATATAACTTTACAGGCCACGCTTACAAGGCCCAAAAACGCATACACGAGGTGCTTTCAGATTTTTACAAGAATGATCCTAATGGTTTGATAGGCAATGAAGACTGCGGACAAATGAGTGCATGGTATGTTCTGAGTGCAATGGGATTTTATCAAGTAACACCGGGTTCGGAAATATTTATATTAGGCACTCCTGCATTTTCTGAAGTGAAAATCAATTTGGAGAATAAAAAAACATTCATAATAAAATCCTCCAATCTTTCGACCAATAATTTTTATGTTTCAACAACAAACCTAAATAACAAAACACATCCTTTTTCTTCTATTGCTTATCACTCTATACTATCTGGAGATACGCTTGATTTTATGATGACAGATAAACCAAACAAAGAATTAATTTACCCTAATCAATCGAAAAACGA
>JANMZN010000308.1:0-2629 GCA_031383285.1 Segetibacter sp. | reverse complement strand
AAGCACTTTTTTTGCCATTTTATTTTATTGTCCGAAAGCTAATGATATAAGGCATTACAAGAGTTTTTAGGCACATTTTTGTCCATTAAACCTTGTACCTTCACGAACATAGACAAAGGAAAAAAAATAACCTACTAAGCTCCTTTTAATAAGTGTGACAGGGTGGAGGATTATAAGGTGGCGTGGGGGCACTTTAGTAAGCAGTTTGCAATGGGTAGTAGTTTGTCCCAAATATAGGTAATAATTGGGACAGAAGTTGAAGCATGGTTTGTCGCAAATTGTTGCAAAATTTGTGACAAAAAAATAGATCTCTTGTCACAAATATTGTCAATATATGTGACTGAAACAATACTAATCTTGTCGCAAATATTTACTAAATTTGCGACAGAAAATAAATAAATAATGGCTGAAAGTATTGAAATACAAATACTTGATAGAATTAAAAAAGCAGGGAGGGGTGTGATTTTTTTCACCAATAGCTTTATGGCTTATGGCAATGCCAAAGCGGTAAGCAAAGCTTTGCAGCGATTGGTAAAAGCCGGTGAGATAGATAGGGTAGCTGCTGGTATTTATGTCCGTCCGGTAATGGATACCGTTATTGGTAAGGTTTCTACCAGTATTGAAGATATAGCCAAGGCCATTGCAAGGCGAGACAGGGCAAGGATAGTGACCACAGGCATATATGCCCTAAACAGGCTAGGCTTATCTACACAAGTACCCTTAAAAGTTGTTTTTCTAACAGATGGGGCTGCAAGAAAAATAAAGATTGGAAACACCAGTATAACGTTTAAAAAAACGGCTCCAAAAAATGTGGCAGCTGCTGGCGAAATAAGTCGGTTGGCCATACAGGCATTACGCAGCATTGGAAAGGAAAAGGTGACTGCCGATGAGATAAAAAAAATACAAAAGGTGCTGGGCAAAGAAAAAAAAAGCAAGCTGGAACATGATATACGCCTTGCACCAGCTTGGATAAGGGAAATAATGAAACCAGTACTAAATCTAATGGCCAATGAATAAAGAAGCATTACTGGAATGGCTAAAGCTAACGGAGCAAAATAAGCAAAACATCTTCCGGGAAGTGGCTATTGGTATTAACCTGCCTCCAGCTGCCATAGAAAAAGACTGGTGGGTAGTGCGCACAATTGAACTCGTGTTTGATACTTCTATTGCATCGCATACCGTTTTTAAAGGTGGCACATCCCTCAGTAAAGCATGGAATGTGATTGACCGTTTTTCAGAAGATATTGACCTTGCATTAGACAGAAGGTTTTTGGGATTTGATAAGACTGATGATGAAATGACCGGTTCACAGGTATCTAAACTGCGGAGGCTCTCCGGAAAATTTATCATAGAAAAATATTTCCCTGAACTAACAGGAATGTTTCATAAAGCTGGATTGAAGGTTGATATCCAACTTGGAGAAATAAAAACAGATGACCAGGATCCCCTAATCATAGAAATCTATTATCCAACCATAACAGAACCTATTTCATACCTACAGCCAAAAGTATTGGTAGAGGTAGGAAGTCGTTCTTTAATAGAACCTTACGAAGAAAGAAGTTTTACTTCTATGATGGGTGAATATTATAAAGGAAGAGCATTTGCCGATGCAAACATTATTATTCCTTCTGTAAACCCACAAAGAACCTTTTTGGAGAAAGTATTCCTGCTGCATGAAGAATTTCAATTGCCCACAGAAAAAATAAAAGTAGAACGCAAAAGCCGTCACTTATACGATTTGGAAAAACTAATGGATACGGAATATGCAATTGCAGCATTGAGCAATAACGTATTGTATCAAACCATTGTTGAACACAGGGCAAAACTTACCCCATTGAGAGGAATTGATTACGCCAATCATACGCCTGATAAAATCAATCCTATTCCACCTGATGCCATTATTGGAGCATGGGAAAAGGATTATCAGGTCATGCAGGAAAGTATGTTGTACAATCCATCGCTACCTTTCGATAAACTGATAGAACGAATGAAAGAACTAAAAGCCCGAATTAACATTCTGCAAACTGCCCACTGATAACCGAAAACTATGTTACCATTACAACAAGCATACGAAGTACAACATTCCATACAGGAATATCTAAAAGCCACTTTTAGCTTTAAAGATAAAACCGTGCAGGGGGCATTTTAGAATATAAATAATGGAATAAAATGCAGCAAAAAATTCGACTAAATATCATCCCAATCATCTATGGCCGTTTCTGACGCCAGCCCTGATCGTGGTGCTTGCGGTCATTATCTTTCCCTGGGTCTTCACGATCTGGATGAGCGTGCACGAATGGAAGGTTGGCCAACCGACCAAGTTCGTTGGACTTCAGAATTACCTGCGCCTGCCGAACGATCCGCGCTTTGTCGAGGCGATCGGGCACACAATGTTTTACACCATCCTTTCGGTGGTTTTGCCTGTGGTGCTCGGCACATTCTCGGCCGTGGTCTTTCACCAGAAATTTCCCCTCCGCGGGCTGCTGCGCGGATTGTTCATCATGCCGATGATGGCGACACCGGTCGCGATCGCGCTGATCTGGACGATGATGTTTCATCCACAGTTGGGTGTGCTGAACTATATCCTGTCCTTCGTCGGCATTGGTCCTCAGCTATGGGCCTTCCATCC
>JANMZN010000279.1:0-4387 GCA_031383285.1 Segetibacter sp. | reverse complement strand
TACGATATCCGGGTTGGTAGGATGTACTTTTATTTCCGCAAAATCGCTTCCGCGTCCCCAAAGCCTTTGGTCTTGGCTTATCCTTGTCCAAGATTCGCCTGCATCATCCGATCTGAAGATTCCACCCTCGTCAGGAGCATCTACAGTGGCATAAATTCGGGAGGGAAGACTAGGCGAAATTCCGAAGCCAATTCTACCTAAGCCTAGCTCAAAAGTGGGCAAACCTTTGGTTAGTTTGTTCCAGGTAGTACCACCGTCAGTTGATTTATACAAACCGCTTTCGGGACCTTGCCATGCTCCGTTTTCCCATGGACCTTGCCGTGCCGCCCAAAGGTCTGCGTATACAATATTGGAGTTTTTTGGGTCAATAGTTACTTGTATTGCCCCCGTGTTTTCGTCTTTATACAATACTCGCTCCCAAGATTTTCCTCCGTTTTTTGTTCTATACACGCCTCTTTCTGTATTTGGCCCATACGGATGGCCTAATACCGCCGCAAAGACGATATCTTCGTTTCTAGGGTCTATGGCCAAGCCACCAATCTGCTGTGCATCGTTTAAGCCCGTATTTACCCAAGTTTTTCCTTCATCAATAGATCTGTAAATACCGTTACCCACAGATAGGTCAGGCCTTTGAATACCTTCACCTGATGCCACATAAATTACGTTCGGGTTAGAAGGTGCCACGGCTACATCGCCCACAGAACCCGTAGGTTGATCATCAAAAATGGGATTCCAGGTATGGCCATAATCTGTAGTTTTCCAAACGCCACCGTTGTTAACGCCAATATAAAAAACATTGGGTTTTTGGGGTACGCCCACAGCTCCTACGGTTCTCCCTCCTCTATGTGGGCCAATCATCCGCCATTTCATGCTGTCGAAATAGGCTGGACTAAAACCCTGAGCAAATGAACTGACTAGGGTAAGAGATAACAAAATGGAGAAGAGTGTTTTTTTCATGTTTTATATTGAAGGTTTATGATAAATGGGAGAACAAAAGATTGGTTACGCAATTTAACCAAAACTTTGTTTACTACCATAGAAAGAAAGCATTAACCAGAAAAGTATTTCTTTTCGTAGGTATTTTTAGCTTGTTTTTTTAGGGTAGATTGCAAATTTGTATGAAACAACATTACCTAAACCCGAAAATGTTACTGCATTTTTTTGAAGTGTTGTATGAGACAAAGCCAAACAACCGCCGCCAGCAGGTACACATGGGGAGCCATCAAGGTATCGATTAAGAATTTGCCAAAAATAAAATACCGATCTGTTCCGGTCAGCCTTTGTGGAATCGGAATGGCGGCATTAATGATTGTTTGGTCGGTTAAGGGAAGTGATTTCACGCTTTTTGTATCAAATTCGGCGGCTTGTTGGGCGAAAGTTGAAATAGATAAAAATTTGTTAGTTAATAATTTGCAAGTTGCTTTCCTTTTGTATTTTTTAATTGAAAAGGACGTTATATTTTTTGTCTATAAGTACACCAAACAGCAGCAATGACCAATGCCTCAGAGTCCCTTACAGGAGACTCTGAGGGGACGAAAAATTCTAATATTTTGCTATTTCACATTGACCAAAACCTTAATTTTACCTTCTTTTTCATCAAAATCTTGTAATGCTTTCCCTATTATTTGTCCAAAACCCAATTTACTTCGGTCAGCTTTCATAGCATAGCCTGCTTTTGAGGAGCTTACCAATAAATCTCCTCTTTTGATTGCTCCTCCCTCGTTGCAAACCTTAGTTGGAAGCACCCCAACAACGCCCATTGGCACCTTGTCTGAAATGTCAGTGTCGATGTGTTCCTCGGTGAGCAAAATGCCTGGTTTGGTGGCGTAAACACCTGCCACAAGGTCAGAATAGGCAATTGTTGATTTTTCGACGGTGCGGTCTTTGCTTGTTGAAATGACCAAGACGTCTCCGGCTTCGTAGGTGGCAAGCGTGCCTTCTACATCAAAAGCTTCGGCAATGTCAGCACCAGAGTTTTGAGTGCCACCATTGAAAAAGCCTTTCCCGTCTTTATTGATTCGAGCAACATTAGCACCTTGACTTCGGAAAATGGCAGGATTAAAAGCAGTTGTACTGCTAATTCCGACTAAAGTATGGTCAACTACTAATGCATTTCCTGTGCCATTGGTTGAGGCTTTTAAAGCTATGTTAGTATTTGTAGGATTACTTATATTAAATTCTCCAGCTCCACCTCCGCCATAATTATATGCCCAAATACTAACGCCGTTGCCATTTGAACCTCCAATAAGAGCAGGATTACTGTTTGAGCTATTTGAAGTTACAAAACGTCCAGCTTCTCCTTCGCCAGTATGAGTTGCATAAACACATATGCCCCCGTTGCCAGTGTGAGTAGCATAAACACTTGAGCCACCAATAGTGCTGTTTGTAGTTGCATAAAGAGCAGTATTATTATTATCAGCATTACTTATTTTAAAACTACCAGCCCGTCCTAAGCCATTTGTTTTCGCATCAAGAGCAAAATTCAAATTTGTAGGATTATTTATCTCAAACTGTCCAGCTGTTCCCTTGCCTGCATTATAACCAACAAAACTTTGCCCACCGCCATTAGTGAATGCAGAAAGAGCAAAACTATTATTGTCAGAATTAAATATTTCAAATTGTCCTGCTCTACCAGTTCCGTAAGTAATTGTATGAAGACCAGGGTTAATATTAGTAGTATTATTTATTTCAAAAAATCCAGCCTTTCCTCCGCCAGTTGTTTTTGCATAAAGAGCAAAATTATTATTGCCAGAATTATTTATTTCAAATTGTCCGGCACTTCCAGTCCCGTTAGTAATCGCGTGAAACGCAGGGTTACTATTAGTAGAATTATTTATTTCAAAATAGCCAGCCTTTCCTCCGCCAGTTGTTTTTGCATATAGAGCAAAATTATTATTGCCAGAATTACTAATTTCAAAACTACCAGCCCTGCCTGTGCCAGTTGTAGATGCAGAAAGAGCACTACTATTATTGGCAGAATTACCAATTCGAAACTCTCCAGCTTTTCCTGTGCCTTTAGTTGTTGCATAAAGAACAGGATTCGCATTTGTAAGATTATCTATTTCAAAACTTCCCACTGTTCCAGAGCCATTTGTTTTTGCATAAAGTACATTACTACTATTTGCTTCATTATTTATCTCAAATTCTCCAGCTGACCCAGTGCCTGCATTATATCCAACAAAACTTTGTCCACCGCCATTAGTGAATGCAGAAAGAGCAAAACTATTATTGGAAGAATTAAATATTTCGAATTGTCCAGCTCTTCCTGAGCCATTATTAGTCGAATGAAGTGCAGTGTTAATATTTGCAGCATTATTTATTTCAAAATTGCCCGCTTTTCCAATGCCTGTATTAATACCCGAAATGGCATCGCCAGCACCAGTATTGCTTAGACTAAATAGTGAACCACCAACGGCTTGTGATGCTGCAAAAGGTAAAGTCAAACCACCACCACCCAAACTTACCCAAGCAGTGCCATTATAATAGAGATTTACGTTATCAGAAATTCGAAAAACCAACATGCCTTGCGTGGGGGTAAGAATTGCTGCCTCAATAGCCGTTTGGTTGGCATAACGAGGCAATTTTACAAATTTTGGGTCTATTTCAGAGGCTTGTTGGGCATGAGCCGCAAGAGCTAAAAGACAGAAAATAAAAGTTTTGAGTAAAGTTTTCATTGTTGTATTTATGTTTAAGATCACCTTGTAGTTTTTAAAAACACTTACTATTGCTTAATAACCAGCACATTAAAAGTAACTCCAACAGGCATGGCAGTTCCATCGGTGAGATGAATTTCCCAATTACCTCCATTCCAGAAAGTTGTAAAGGTTTTGTTAATCAGAAGATATGCTCCGCCTGTGTGTTCGTAAGTAACCGTCAAAATATCAGTAGAAGCATTGGCCAAAGTAGTATTTGGAATACCAAATTTATTTGCTGCTATAAAAGGAGCTGATGTTACAATTTTAAAAGCTGCTTTATTTATACCAGAAACTTTTATACCGCCAGTAATTTCTATTGCATTGCCAAGCTCTGTGCTATTTACTGTTTTTATAGTAGCGAATGTACTTGAATTGTTATTAACATCAATTGCTTTTCCTGTGCCAAATGTCACTACCTTTATTGCCGAAGTAGGATTAAAAGCATTATTAATTGTAAATTCACCTGCATAACCAGTTGCTCCTGTGGCTATTGATTGTAAAGTGGTTTCCACAGAAGTCAAATTTAAAGGAGCTACAACAGCAGGAATGGATTGCCAAGTAGCATTACCAAGCCCATCTGTGGCTGTTAGCACTTTGCCAACGGCAGGCATACCTACGCCTGAGCCACCAAATTTGATAGTTCCGTTTGTTTCAAGGGCATTTGTGCCTTGAAAATAGGCGGCTTTGCCTGT
>JANMZN010000275.1:0-2222 GCA_031383285.1 Segetibacter sp. | reverse complement strand
CAATGGCACTTGCTGTAACATTTCCTGTTAACATAACGATTGGAATGCCATTGTATTTTTGGTTGGTGAATTGATAGAGAAATAATAAATTGCCTGATTGCTTTCTTTGCACCACTTTATTTTCATTGTAAATTTCATCCTTGACCATCTCTTATCGGATAGGGCTTGCCGAAGTAGGGGAAGTATTCTGTCTGTTCTGAACCTATGATGATTGAAAAACTGATGAAGAACATTAGTACAAAAACCTAAATAGATAATGTCCAGCCGTATTTTGGCAAACCCCATGTGTTATGTGCATACCCTTCTCTGTCTGCCGTACTGTGTTGCCAACAATAATTTTTAGATACCATTTTAAGCAAGCAAATTTTCTGCGGAGATCATATTGTCAGTAGAAAATACATTTTCGTTTTGAGTCGTTCTTATTACGGCAAATTCTTTTCGGATAATTTGTAAGACTTCTTGTAATGTGAGGTGTTTGTCTTTGCAATAGTCTTGTAAAGTTATTTGGTCGCACATAAATTGGTTTATGAGTGGCGTATTTTCAAATTGCTTTAACTTGAAATTACGCTTAAATTTTATTGGGTAAAGTTCCTTAGCAGTTTTTATAACAAAACGTATAAGGGTTATGCAGTAAGATGGGAATTTTTCCGGGCATATGTCCTGTTCATGTATTTTTTTGAAAGTACTGATTAATAGTTCTTCTGCCTCATTCTTATTTGAATTACAAATTTGTAATGATATGCCATATAGCATTCCGCAGTACTTGTCATAAATATTTTCAAAATTTGAATTGCCCAACATTATTTATAATTATACTTATTCATTTAAAATGGTAACAGCAAAAGTCAAACTCTTTTAATGAAAAGCTTTACACAATTTTGAAGAAGAATTGCATAATTCACTCATTGCTTCATCTAAGAAAGTAAAAAGCAACGCCAGTTATTTTATTCAATAGAATGACGTTCATTACTAAAATAATTAAGGAATTGAGGCATAATTTGCCCATTAAGGATTTTCTATTTGTTAAGTCTGATAGACAACAGCGTCGCCTTTTTCTGTCTCTTAATTGGTGAAGTGTTGCGATAGGGTTGCACATAACTTTGCCATTTCCGCTTGTTATGCGCTTGCCATATTTCTTTGCAATCAATGTGAAATATAAAAAATAGTATTTATTAAGTTTCATGGTTTTTTTCAAACCATACTTAAATTGACGAGGGATAATTTTAGTCTTTAAAATTCTGAATGTAGGGATGTATCCTAATGCAGATAATATAAATAAAAAAGCCTCCGGAAAATCAATCCGAAGGCTTTTTTAAAAAGAAACTATTCTATTTTTATTGTACGACTATTTTTTCTGTTGTTCTTCCATTCTCATTGGTTACCGTCAGGTTGTAAACCCCTTTAGGTAATTCCTTAACAGGTATTTTTACTTCTTGACCAGTCTTTACAGCACTTGTTGACATTTGGAAAACAGTCTGTCCAATAGCATTATTCAATCTGAATGAAACTTCTTTCAAATCACTTAATATGCGAACAGTTGCAACGTCAGTTGCTGGATTTGGATATACAACGAAAGATGCGCCTTTCTTGTCGGTAATTACTCTTACAATAGATGAGTAAGTAAATCTGCCATCTTTATCAATCTGCTTTAGGCGGTAGTAATTAACACCGGCATAGGGTTTCATATCGTTGTAATAATATTGCTGAACAGATGAAGGAATATTTCCTGCATTTATTTTACCGATAGATGCAAATTCAATTCCGTTTATACCTCTTTCTATTTCATAATAGCGATTGTTGATTTCATTGGTTGTGGCCCAATTTAACTGAACGGAGTTTTGGTCTGTTTTTCTGCCAGAAAAATTAAGCCATGTTACAGGGAATGGGGTAGTAACTAAGGTGCAAAAATTTAAACCCCAGTTTACAACCTTACCACCGTCACCGTTTTCTGTATCTGCCGCTTCTAATGTCCAGGTACCTGTACTGCTTTGTCCGTTAAGTGCTGCCAGGGGTTGCGCCGGTTTAAATGCAAGACCTGCTGTAGTATTGTATGGGCATGCAGGTACTGCTGCTGCAGCATCATCAAAATCAAGTTTCGCAGGGTTGGTTGACGTTACTCCCTGAGAACCACAAATACCACCTACCAATGAAACCCTAGTACCAGTAGGACTGATTAAAGTGAATTTAACATCACTTACATAAGAGTGATAGAAATACAGCCC
>JANMZN010000253.1:0-18015 GCA_031383285.1 Segetibacter sp. | reverse complement strand
ACCTCAAACGAAACCAAAAAAGTAGTAGGCTCAGCAGGAATAATACCCGGGCCAGGATAACTGGTAGCCCTACGCGTAAAATACTTATTATTAGTAATATTATTTAGCGTAAACCCAACACGAAAGGAACTAATGCTTATTTTAGATGACCAGTCCATCACTTGATAAGCCGGTACCAATCCATTACTTCCTGTATTTGTAAAAGCAGTGTTATTTGCATCTGAAAATTGCTCGCTTATATAAGAATAGTTGACTGTAGAAGATAAGCGGGATACCTTATAAGTCAAACCGCCACGAAGAATATGATTGGGCGAAGTTTCAACTTTTTTTCCAGTCAGGAAATCTTTCTCAGAACTAATATATCGTGCATCTATATAAGAATAGCTAACAAATAAAGACAAATTCTTCTTATTACCTCCTTGCAATGCCCGAATAATATTTAATTCACCAAATGACTCAATACCCATATTCCTGCTATTGGCAATGTTGGTACTGATGAGATAAGTAGAATTATCAGGCCTTGTCCTAGTTACCAATCCTATTCGATCGTTGTACTTGAGATAAAATGCGTTGACATCAAAAGTAAAACAAGATTTATAATTTCCACGAATGCCAAGGTCAATATTGTGCCCCTTGGAATCTTTGAGGTTGGGGTCAATTTCAATATTAGGAGAAGTTATTCTGATGTCATTAAAATTAGCAGACCTATAGCCTTGTGTATAGTTTGCATAGACGTTTATATCCTTGTTTACTTTGTATTCAAATCCCACACCCATCAGCGGGAACTTCCTTGTACTTGAAATCCCTTTCTCCTCTACGCGTCCTGCAGAGGCTGAATTAAAATAGCCATCTGCAAGAAATTTGATAAACTCATAACGAATACCCGGCACAATAGAAAGCTTACCAATTCTAAATGCGTTTTCAACAAAGAATGCCACATTTCTATTCCTAAAATTGTAATCGCTGTATTCTAAATTATTGGGATTAATAAATTTAAAATTTGCATCGCTTCCTGCTGTTCCTAATCCTTGACCTCTTAATGTTCTACCGTTATAATACCTGACTCCTCCGGTTAAGATACCAGATATATCCGACGAAAGTTTGTATTCATTTAAGTATCGCATTTCTGTTCCAAAATTGCGGTAATGATCATTTCGAATGTCTCTGTAACCTGTATCGGCCAAATTGTTTACGGGCTTTGTATTTTCAACGCTGCTTCGTGAAGACAGTAGCATATAACTGGTAATGCTAAATGAAGAAGTGTTTCCAATTTTATACTCAACCCTTACTGAAGGAATGTTCCAATTCACATGAAAATAATTTCTTTCTCTGATAGATTTTCGAGGATCTATTTTATACATGGAGTCTGTAAGTCCTGCAGAAAGGTGCAATAGAAATTCCATTCTTGTGTACTCTGCTTTTATCTTTAATCTACTATTTACCTCATAACCTATTGCTGCATATCCTGTATTCCAATTATAATCAGAATTCTCTCTCCAACCATTCGCAGTACGGTGGTGATAATATCCAAAATAATTCCATTTCCCTTTAGAGCCTCCAATGCTATTATAAGAGTTGAACAATCCGTATGACCCAACAGATTGCTTCATTTCTATCTCAAGGGGTTTAGTAGTATTTCCCTGCTTTAATACAAAGTTTAATAGTCCTCCCATTTGCGTACCATACTGCAAGGACGCGGAACCTCGTACCACTTCTATGTGAGAAATGGCATCCATCGGTGGTGAATAATACATATCAGGATAGCCAAGAATATCTGCTGCTATATCATATTCATTTTGCCTCATGTTGTACTCCCAGGACCTGTTTGGACTAAGCCCTCTTGATGATACATTTAGCTGAATACCGGAACCATCATTTTCCCACACATTGGTTCCTGCTATTTTAGCAAAAACCTGCCTGGCATTATTGGTGGCCAAATTTGCATCAATGTTTTTCATGACCAAAACATCATTTTTCTTACCTTCAAAAATGGCTGTTCCTCTTATCGCTTCCATTCTACCCAAGCCATTTAAGTGCAATTTTTCTTTCATGATCACTTCTTCCAATTCTTCATTAGAACCATCTGCAATTGCAATTTGCATCTCTATTGTTGAACTATTGATTGTTAAGGTTTTTCTGTAACGGCGAAGCCCATCTTTGTAAACTTCAAGAACAGATTTCCCAAAAGGAACTTGCGAGAAAACGAATACCCCATTATTATCAGAAATAGCGGAGGAAGAAGAATCTAAAACTATTTTAGCACCAGCAGATACCGTATCGGCAAATTTAACTATACCATGAATAGTTGATTTTTTTTGTCCAAATGACAAAATAGAAACTAATACAAGTGAAAGAGTAAGAAAATACTTAAAAAAATTATACTTATAATTTAGTGATAAATCAGGCATAGAATATTGTTTAAAGCCACGCTGCTGGATTTTGAAAACAAAAAGAAACCCGCTGCTCAATAAAGGATTAAAATAATTCCACTAAGGTTGCATCCAATTACTATTTATTCTTATTCCCTTTCTTTAACTTGCCTTTTGTATGATGCGCTGCTTTATGCAATATCTCATCCACACCAGGAATATCCTGCTCAACATCGTCCTCCGGTTTTAATATCCACTCGTAGTCAAGTTGACGTTTGGCAAGATTGGCTGCTATCACTTTAATATGTATTTTATCTCCCATTCTAAACTTGCGACCACTTCTGCGGCCGACCAAACTATAATCAGATTCAATATGCCTAAAATCGTCATAATCTATTAAGCTGGTGATTGGGACCAATCCTTCGCATTTATGCTCAACTGTTTCTACCCAAAAACCAAATGCGGCTACCCCACTAATTACACCAGGGAATATTTCTCCAATATGGTCTTTCAGAAATTCAACTTGTTTATACTTATTTCCCGCACGTTCGCTGTCCATAGCACTTCTTTCCATTTCACTACAATGCCGGCATTTATCTTCCATCTTTTTATCTATAATAGGAGTACCTGCTAGGCAAGCCTCTAAAACCCTGTGTACCATCACATCAGGATAGCGGCGAATAGGCGAGGTAAAATGGCAATAAAATTCAAAAGACAGCCCATAGTGCCCAATATTTTCAATAGAATAAACGGCTTTAGCCATTGTACGAATACCCAATTGTTCTAGCACATGCTGTTCAGGCCTTCCTTTTACATCCTGCAACATTAAATTGAAACTAGCTGCTATTTTCTCAGGAGTAGAAGTATCGAATTTATGCCCATATTTGGCAGCAAATGTCATAAATGGTGTCAGTTTCTTTTCATCGGGCACATCGTGTATTCGGTATGGAAATGGCAATTCTTTTTTATTCACCTTTACTTTGGACACGTATTCAGCCACTGTCTTGTTTGCAAGCAGCATAAATTCTTCGATTAATTGGTGAGCTTGTTTACTTTCTTTAACTACGATCCCAATGGGCTTACCATTTTCATCTAGCTTAAATCGTACTTCAGTAGATGAGAAATTAATGGCTCCTTTTTTAAATCGTTCAGCCCTAAATCCTTGAGCAAGTCCATTAAGGATCAGCAACTCTTCCTTATGGTTCCCATCAGCACCTTCAATTATCTCTTGAACATCCTCATAAGTAAATCTTCGATCGCTGTGAATAACAGTTTTGCCAAGCCAGAAATCCTTAAGTTGACCTTTGCTGTTGATTTGAAATATTGCTGAGAAAGTAAGCTTGTCCTCGTTTGGTCGCAGCGAACATAGTTCATTTGAAATGCGCTCTGGCAACATCGGATTTACCCTGTCTGGCAGATATACTGAAGTCGCTCTTTGGTACGCATCTTCATCCAATATAGATTCTGGTAAAACATAATGACTGACATCAGCAATGTGAACGCCAATCTCATACAGGTCCTGCTTCACTTTACTGAAAGAAATAGCATCATCAAAATCTCTTGCGTCCACAGGATCAATTGTAAAAGTGAGTACATTTCTCATGTCCCGCCTTTTGTTTATTTCGGCTTCTGAAATAATATCAGGCAAGCGCAAAGCTTCTTCCATCACTTCATCATCAAAGACTAGAGGGAAACCATTTTCAGCCAATATTTCTTTCATGGCTATATCACTCTCATGCTCAGCCAAAATCACTTGCACAACTTCACCTTCAGGTTTCTTGTTGGCCGATTCCCATTTCGTCAACTTTGCAATTACCCTGTCTTTATTTACTGCCCCTTTTAGTTTATCAAAAGGTATATAGATATCAGGCATTGGTTTGTCTGAATCAGGAATAAAAAAAGCGAAATTTGTGCTCACTTGTAAATGACCGATAAAATCTGTTTGCTTACGAGAAACCACTTCCGTTATTTTACCTTCCATTTTTCCAGTCCGCTCATTTTCTTTCGTCACTTTTACACGTACCGTATCTCCGTTTAACCCTGTATTAAAATCGTTTGGTCTTACCAAAACATCGCCTACATCACCACTTACTATTACATATCCTATTCCACTTCTTGTTACTTCCAACTTCCCTCTTCTTGTTTCTTCGCTGTGCTTTTTACTTTGTGGCGATTTGTGTTTCTTGCTCATTGTTAGCTCTTTATTGCTGAAAATTTATTTATAAAATTAGTTACCAAACCCTCAAAATTCATCGCATCTCCAAATAGAAACCTATGTTGAACAGGCAAAACATAAACTGGGATGTCCAACAATTCCGTTTGAAATTTTATCAACCTAACCGCATCCTTCTCCGTGGTTACAATCATTTTATTATCTGCTGCCATTTCGTTGAACCGCTTTCGGATATCCTTAAGGTCGTCTATTGTAAAAATATGATGATTCGAGTAAGCAAGTTCTTCATAAGTTTTTGCCTGATTTACAATATAACTTTTCAATGGTTGGGTATTTGCGATGCCCGTTACCAATAGAACTTCATCAAATACTGTGATGTTTCTTTTTTCCTTAGTCAATATGTGATAAGGCTCATTGTATAAAATGGCTGTAAAAAACAACTGTTGATGCGGTAATGGTTTGATTTCATTTATTACTGTAGCCTTTTCATCCAAGGTCATATAGGCATCGCATTTTGTAACAACAATAACGTTTGCCCTTTTATAGGAAGACCTTTGATCACGAAGGTCTCCTGTAGGCAAAAAGAAATCTCGAGTAAAAAGGTTGTTACATTCAGTAAGCAGGATATTAAAACCAGGGGTGATTGTTCTGTGCTGAAATGCATCATCAAGTAAAATGACTTGGGTATCCGGGCGGTCTTGCAAAAGTTGAGGAATAGCTTCTATACGGGCCTCTCCCACCGCTACTGCCACATCCGGGAATTTAGCATGAAACTGCATTGGTTCATCTCCAATCTCCAAAGCCGTTGTTTCAAAATGTGCCAATGCATAGCCCTTCGTTTTTCGCTTATATCCCCGGCTGATAGTTGCTACATTGTATTTTCCTTTTAGCAACCTGATCAGATATTCCACCATAGGTGATTTACCTGTGCCGCCAACAATCAGGTTACCTACAGCAATAACAGGTAAGTTGAACGAAACGGATTTGATAATATTTTTATCGTATAGATAATTTCTTATGATGACAATCAATCCATATATCAATGAAAAAGGGAATAGAAATATTCTTAAGGACTTTAGTAGGTAAAAATTAAAATTCATACAAATGATAAGGCGTAATACAGAAGTTTAAAGGTACGTCAAATTGATTCTTGTCATCAATGTTCTCTAAAGGATCAAAATACGAAAATCCGATGGAAACAACATTTTTCCTGCATCGCGTCAAAAAACGATCATAAAATCCTTTGCCATAACCTACCCTAAAGCCCTGTTGATCAAATGCAAGCAGCGGAACAAAGATGATGTCAATATTTTTCGGAGAAACTGCTTCTCCGTTTAAAGGCTCAGGTATTCCATATTCATTGTCAACAAATTTGGTTTCTTCATTTACTATCAATGCTTCCATTTGATTTGTTTGAAATGCTACAACAGGATATGCCATTTGCAAAGAAGGAATAAAGTGCTCAAGATAACTGGAAAACAAATGTGTGTTGATTTCGGCAACCTTCTCTAAAGGGAAATAGTTTAAAAGCAAATAACTTTCTAGCTTAAATGGGACCTGCTGAAAATAGATTAATAGCATATCGTCCATTTTCATTCTTTCCTTTTCAGAAAGTGCCATTCGCCTTTGTTTATATGTCTTTCTGATTTCCTGCTTGGTCATGTATTTATTTTAAGAACATGCCATTTTTAATCGTTTTGAGAAAAAATTATTCTAACCATCACTATTCATCTATCTTAATTTCTAATTTTTCATCTTCATTTGTAAAGAAAGAAAATATTGTACTCCCATAATTTCTATGAAAGCTATATCCGGGAAATTTTTCATAAGCATTTCTAGGCGTATGCTCAAGTACAAAAAAACCTCCTGGCTTGATTAATTTTTTGGCAACAATTATTTTAGGAAGCTCATCGATTGTCCCTAATGAATAAGGAGGTCCGGCGAAAATAAAGTCGAATTGCTCATTGCATGTTGATAAATAACTGAACACATCCATCCTAAGTACTTTACAATTGGATACTTTCAGCATTTCCATATTCTTCTTAATAAAGTCATGCATCGTTGCATCTTTCTCTACAATCAACAGATCGCTTGCCCCTCTTGATGCTAACTCATAGCTAATGCAACCTGTGCCTCCAAAAAGGTCCAGGGTTTTTATTTCATCCAACGAAATTCGATGCTGAAGTATATTGAACAAACCCTCTTTTGCTATATCAGTTGTTGGCCTTGTATGCGGCATATTGGGAGGAGGATGAATTCTCCTCCCGCCAAACGATCCTGAAATAATTCTCATACTGCAAGATTTAGGAAGGGAGAAAAATAAAAAGCAGGCGTATTGGCATTGCCACTAGGAATAGATGCTGATACGAAGTCATCAAAAACGATATTTTTAAAGAATTTTATTATTTCCCGATAAATTTGAAATTCAGTATTAATAAGCCCACTCACTTGTAGGACAACTGAGGATTGCAATTCCAACCTTTGCTGAATATTTAGCAAGTGGTATAACACATCCTCCGGCGTTTCATATTCAAAAGACTGAATAAGGTTAAATTCTCCTTCCTTCATTACACAAGCCTTGAAAAATGTGTTATAAAATTGAAGGGCAATCACATCAATATTAGTATCAGATGTATTGCTCATCATTCGCTTAATCAGTGTTGTATTGCTATGATGATACACTGCTCCATGAAACTTTTGGTCTAACAATTGGCGATTGGTCTTACTAATTCTAAAAACGTTGACAATACCCGGCATAACAGTTAAGTATTCAGTAAAAACATCGCTGTTATAATATTCGCCAACAACTGCATTCAGATAATCTACCGAGAGGTCTTCATCAAAAAGTCTGACAGGTACCGGTACGCAATATTCGTCATTGATATGAATATGAATACCTGCATAATGAGGTTTTACGATGGAAGATTTTGAAAATACTTCTTGCAAAATGTCTTCTAAACTAATTTCAACTTCCTTAGCAAAATTGAACAATTCAAAAGCTTCTATAGATTGTTTATTCTCTTTTACCACCATGCCAGCAAAATGATTAGCCGCCACCTCTATTACAAGGTGATCAGTAGTGGTGGGTGAAAAATCGCCGGTTGTGTTATAAATTGTGAAATGATGGTTGGACATGGAAAATAAATTGCTATGCAATGATAATTAAAAATAGTCTTATCGCCATGTGAATGGCTATTGCATCTCATTCAACATCACTTTGCCTTCTGCTTTTAAAGCAGAGTCGTCAGATGTCCTTAAAGGCAACTTTACCAATTGATTAAGCACTTCAATAGCTTTTGCGGGCTTATCATCAGATCTATATGCTTTTGCTAGAAAGTAAAAATTAGGAACAAAATAGGGCTCGAGCACCCTACATTTTTCAAAATATTTATAAACACTGTCAAGATTTCCATCTGGCATTCCGCCAAAAAAGACTTTTAATGCTGTTTTTTTTGCCCATGGCAGCAAAAGCATATCGTAATGCCACTTTCCTTTTATAAAATTAGCTTTGCCGTTGTCAGCATTTAACGCTAATGCTCGGTCAGCGTATTTGTTCATTTCTTTGAGATAACCTGCGAGTTTTTTATTTTCCGATTCAATTTCTCCATATTTACCCGCTAACAAAGCCCTTACATAATTAGCTTCAGCACTATTTGAATCTACTAACAATGCCCGTTCAATGTAATCTTTTGCAACATTATACCATTCATTTTTTTGCTTTTTGTCTGATAATCTTCCTCCTATACCGCTTGCTATTTCACCGCTCTTAATTAATGCTATTAAATTAGTTGGATCGGCTTTCAGAACCTCTTTATATTTATCCAATGATTCATTGTCCTTTAATGCCTTTTCAAGATTAGAAGCTTCTTTCAGCAAAATAGCAACCTCCTGACCAAAGCAACCGGTTGAAATGATGATCAATAATGATAAAATAACTATTTTCATGATGATCTTTTTATAGAATAACCTACTCCTACGCTACCCCGGAAGGAAGGTATAGGAGGCTTTAATTTAGATATAGAAATCTTCACTTCTTCAACTATCGGATATTTTTCAAATACTTCACTTACTATATCCATCGCTAATGTTTCAAGTAATGGAGTGGGTTGAGACATCCGCTGCTTAACAATAGCGTATATAGCTGAGTAATCAACAGAATTTTCCAGCAATGTGATTGGAAATTCTTTGGCAATAAAGTAAGCAGAAAGGTTGATCTCAAATTCACCACCCAACACATCCTCCCCTTTTTGCAAGCCATGAAAGCCATGCAACTTCACATTCTCCAACTTAACTTCCATTTGGGCATCCATAACTAATGAATACCTTTTATGGTTAAATACCTTTCTGCATCTAAAGCTGCCATACAACCTGTACCTGCTGCAGTCACTGCCTGTCTGTAATTCTTATCCTGTACATCTCCTGCGGCAAAAACCCCTTCTACATTAGTTTTTGTTGTACCGGGGGTTGTAAGTATGTATCCTGCATCATCCATATCAATCCATTCTTTAAAAATGTCACTATTGGGTTGGTGACCAATAGCTACAAAAAATGCACTTACTTCCAAATCCGTCAATTCCCCAGATATTACATTTTTGATGCGTACGCCACTCACCTTTTTGTCACCAAGCACCTCTTCTGTAATAGCATTCCAATAAATCTGAATGTTAGGATTACTTAGTACACGATCCTGCATAATTTTAGATGCCCTCATTTGTTCTTTCCTTACAATCATGTGTACTTTTGAGCACATTTTAGATAAATAAAGTGCTTCCTCAGCTGCGGTATCACCTGCACCCACTATAGCTACTTCTTTTCCTTTGAAGAAGAAACCATCACAAACTGCACAGGCGCTTACTCCATAGCCATTCAACCGTTGTTCACTTTCTAATCCTAACCACTTAGCTGATGCACCGGTACTAATAATAATGGAGTCTGCAAGCACCATTTTATCCTCGTCAATCCAAACTTTGTATGGTTGCTCGCTAAAATCAACTTTGGTAGCTAATCCAAACCGTATATCGGTACCCATACGGGCAGCTTGCTTTTCAAAATGAACCATCATTTCTGGCCCTTGAATACCATCGGGATATCCAGGATAGTTTTCTACTTCAGTAGTAATGGTGAGCTGCCCACCGGGTTGAATCCCCTGATAAAGGACAGGTTTCATATTTGCCCTTGCTGCATAAATAGCTGCAGTATATCCTGCAGGTCCCGAACCAATAACGAGGCAATGAATTCTTTCAATATTATTATCCATTATTTTGGAGTATTTACTTTAAAATTTAATAGCAAAAGTATGATTACAAAGGCATTAAAACGCAGCTCACTTCGTTTAAAACGTTAATAATAGTTTGATATAGTGGCTATTATTTAGGAACAATGAGCGTACGAAGCTGAACACTATAACCGCAAAATGCACCCAATGCACCATTGGAAACATTACTCATCACTTTTGTAGGAGTTGAAAACGGATTACCTGTACTTTGGTAACTAAATTCAAGTGTTCTCCAGAAATCAAATGAACCTTTGTCTATTTTACAAAACTTAACTGTTGTGGTATCTCCCCTTAGGAAATAACCATAATCCTTTTGTTCTGGAAAATCGTTTCTGTTAACCCCTTGATCAATTTGAAAATCATAAGTTGTTCCATCAATCACATTGTCATCAAATACAGAATTTACTCCGGGTAAATAAGGTCCACTATTGACCTTTGTAAAATAGCGTACGTAATCTCCATAACCTGCCGGATCCGTAAACTTACCCATAAGGACAACCTTCATCGTATCCTCGTTTTTGGGAGCAAGTTTCCACCAAATGCTGTCCAACGACTTTTTACTAACGGGAATAACAGTTTTTGCTTCATATCGTTTGCCATCAAAATCTATTGTCAGCAAATAGGTTTTTCCAATCTGACCAACCATTTTGGCTGCCAAATTGTTGCTGTCAGTCGTATAATAATTGAAGCTGAAAACGCCTCCAACAGAAACAGTGTATTCCCTAAGCGAAACTGTTTTAATTCCATTGTTTAAAGTTACTTTGGCATTTTTTACCAATGAGTTTTGCAAAAGATCTGTATTGAAAGTGCTGAAGTAGTTTAATGATTTACTCAAAATGATCATTGGAGGTTGATTATTCTCAATCATTCCGTCCACCACAAGAAGAGGCTCCTGAACTTCTGGCTGAATATTGATATCCTTTTCACAGCCAATCAATAAAATCAAGCAAACTAACAACCCAAAATATTTCATTTGGCAAAAATAAGAACTTGCTGGTAGTATAATGCTTGAAAAAAAATACAAATAAATTATAGGTTTTCTTTAATCTTCGTTCTTCGCCATTTTTTGTGTGGAATTAATAATCCTATAATAAAAAAAATCATTTTTTTTTAGAAATGCTATAAAAAATGAGCCATTGCTTAATCAGGATGTTCCCATTTTATGATCTTGAAATAAATTAAAAAAACTGAATTCCACTGTTTTTCACGATGAACCTAAATCGTTGTATCAAAGCAGAATCTAGAAAAATGTTTACGCCATCAACACAACCTAACGTTCCTATTGAATAATAATTTATTGACTGATAATAGATTTACCTCAACGTGAATTGAATGGACTAACATTTTTGCAGTAAAACGACTATTTAACTTGCAACAAAGCAACCGTGCTTCGTAGTAGTGAGCGCCTCTTACTTTCTGTAAAATCTCCATGCCGAGGGTAAGGCTTGGATTGATAATGATGGTCTTTTTTACATCTGCATTCAAAAATATCATTTAAAATTGCTTTTCAAATTGCTTTTGCAACTGTTTGAACTGCACAATTTCATCCAACCCTTCTACTACATTGGTGTGTTGATGTTTAGTTTGAAGGACCTGCAGGTTAAGTTTTTGCATGCAATCATTTTTAGCTAAAATATTGTAGGGTTTCTTATTAATTCATGATCAATATCAAGTTTTATCAATTTTTTGCAAATACCTTTATGGTTTAACTTAGTATTGATTAGTAATCATTTCACCAAATAAAATTATATGAATAATATTTTTCGAGGTTTGTTAGCAGGATATGGAGCAAAAAAGTTAGGAGGCGGATGCTTTAGTACCGTCATTATATTCCTAATACTTTGGTATGCTTTGGGTCATTGTTAATGAATAGAAGACAATTTTGAATTTAGAATTACGCTTGGTTTCCATTCTTTTAATACCTTCATACTCTACAATTAGTTTTTTGTTTATGATGAGATCAATTATAACTGGCACAGGAAGTTACATACCCGACGTTACAAAACTGAATAATTCATTCGTATCACAACCATTTTATAATGAAGATAAGACGCCAATAAATATTGATCCACAACTGATTGTAGATAAGTTTGAAAAGATAACAGGCATTGCAGAAAGACGATATGTATCTGATAATCTTAACACTTCTGACATTGCAACAATTGCTGCAGAAATTGCTATAAAAGATAGTGGAATAGACCCAGAAACACTGGACTTTATCATTGTAGCACACAATTTTGGGAATGTACTAAAGGATACAATACAGACCGATATGGTCCCCTCTATAGGTAGCAGAGTAAAGCAAAGCTTGAAAATTAAGAATACTAAATGTATCCCCTATGACATTCTTTTTGGCTGTCCGGGTTGGGTGCAGGGGGTCATTCAGGCGGATGTAATGTTTAGGGCAGGAGAAGCAAGCAAAGCATTGGTAATTGGTGCTGAAACGCTTAGCCGTGTAATTGACAAATATGATCGGGACAGCATGATTTTTAGTGATGGAGCTGGGGCAGCTATACTTGAATATAAGCAATTAACAAAAAATGAAAGTGGCATCTTAGGCACAAGTGCCGCAAGCCATACATTGGATGAAGCCTTTTATATCAATATGGATTCATCAAACTATCCGGGTAGTGATGAGACTGTCAGATATATTAAAATGAAAGGTAGAAAAGTATATGAATACGCTTTGAAGCATGTTCCGGAAGCAATGAAAGATTGTATAGATAAAAGTAAATTGGATATTACAGACATAAAGAAAATTTTCATTCACCAGGCAAATGAAAAAATGGATGAAGCCATTATTAAAGGGTTGTATAAACTTTATGGCTATTCAGAAGCTCCTGCTGATATAATGCCAATGAGCGTTCATTACCTTGGAAATAGTTCAGTAGCAACTGTACCAACATTATACGATCTGGTATTAAAAGGAATGGATAAAAATCATTCTGTGACAAAAGGGGATATCATACTTTTTGCTTCAGTTGGCGCAGGTATGAATATCAATGCAGTGTGTTATAGATTGTAATTATTATTAAAATTCCAGCATTTGCGAAATATCAAGGGGCCCTTTTCTTAGGTTAATTCCGAATTCCATCCATGCTTTAAGGCAGGCAAGAGAATTTGCCCTTCCTTCTGTGTTTCTGCCATACCATTTTATTCCTTCTGCAAAAAGCTTCCTTCCTTTTTCTAAAACATGTATCATTGTTTTTAAATCCCCCTTGCGCTCCAATTATATTTCTATACTGGTTTAATGCCCATTAAGATCAGATCAGGTAAATGATATTTGTTTGTCGTTTTCAATATTGGCAATTTTAATAGGAAACTCCAGATCATGCTCAGGGAATTTCCATATTACTGTTTTTTCAAACTCTATCCGACCCGTACTTTTAGAAATAAAATAATTAGACATTTGATCGGGATTAATAATGTTCTTAAATACATACTCTATTGGCCTAAAAATAACCAATGCGACTTTTATTTCTAACAATTGCAAATTCATCAATAAAAAATCAGCTTTGATAAATTAAAAGCTCCCATCGTCAATTTTAAATATTAAGTCGTAAAAAATAAATAACAATTTATTGATATGGTATTTGCTCGCTAAGTTTACCTTTGCTACACACCTGAATTTTTATGAAAAAGTCTGAAAAAATTTTATTGACGGTAGCTTCACTTGCTGCTCTTGGTCTATTATTTTATGTTGCTAAAAAAGCTAAGAAAGAAAAAAAGCTGGATAGCATTGCTGCCGAAGGGTATGAAACAGCAGAAGATGTTCTATATCCATTGAGGAGCAATAAGAAAGTCTACGGATAACCTGTTTAATTTTCATTTACTGCGTTTGATCAGTAGCAACACTTACATTTGAGCCATGCTGTTGTATTTTGAATTTGAACAAAGAAGAACGAAAGCTGAAGTAATTTGGCCAAAGCAAGAAGGAGAAACAATTGAGGTCCATTTAACAGATACCCGTTTGATAAAAGTATTTCCCCCAGACCTTTTTTTTGAGGTAGAATCATCTAGAAAAGTTTCATTTCTGACAGAAGATCCTTCCAATAAAAGGCTATCTGACCTTCAAAAAGTTATTGCGAATCGCTTGCAGGAGTTTGTTAATAAGTCCTGATACTATACATTATTTCTCACAATTGGTAAAATATACCAGCATTGCCATAAAAGGTAGCCTAATTTTAAAAATATCTATAGATGATAGATTATGAGAAACATGCTTCTATCTATTTTGGGAATGATTTTAATAGCTAACCAAAGCTTTGGTCAGTTTTATAAAGTCGTGTCTTCAAGTCCCGAATTTTCCGATGCTATTTCTAAAATTGTTATTGATTTCAGGTTCAATTTTAAAAATATTCAGGGAGAACAAATAGCAAAACAAGGGTCTTCAGAAACTTATTCATGCAACGTTGTAATACCAGGAGCAATTGAAACTTTTATTTTCCAATACAACTCTAAGGTGGATACTACGGCTAGCGTGCAGGCTATCATGTTCAAAAGTGATGATTATAAATCTGCCGCTAAAAAGTATACCGAACTTTTCAAAATGTTGAAGAGAACCCAAATAAGGTGGATAGATAAAAGTTATGTAAGTTTTAAAGGTGATTTCCAAAAGCCTTCAGAAGAGATCAGGTTTGCATCCAGTACACTAGGGTTCGACCTCAATGATGAAAGATATGATAACTTTACTGTGGATGTAGAAATGGTATCCAACTATAGTGGTTGGATGGTGAATATGAATTTGCAAACAAAGAAAAAAGATTTTTCAAAAGACGCCGATTATTAGATAAGATTATATTAATTCAAATATGCCACATAGTAATATTATTAACGCAAAGTCAGAAGATGAGATTTGGAAAATGATTTCTGATCAGTTAAAAAGTGATTTGGGGAAAAAAGATTATAGTGCATTAATTGAAGATGAGCAGTATAGTATTTTGTTAGACATTGATATTAATCCAGATGGTGGTTCTGATGACGGAGAGTTGCTTACTTCTCTAACGGCCAAATTATCGGATGAGCAACAAGTCAGGTTTTCAATAACGCATCAGGGGTTCAAAAGTGAAGTGAGAAAGTTATTTGGAATGCAGGACATTGAGATTGGATCTAAAGAATTTGATAATAAGTTCATAATAAAAGGTAATACGACAGAAAAAGTAAAGGAGATATTTTCAAATGAAGAGCTGAGATTTGCTTTATTGAAATTAGATAATATTATCTTTGAAATTAGAGATCATAAAATCGGTGCTCATAAGGAAGTCGTTTTAGCATTGGATATTTCAGAAGTTGTAAATGATCCATTACAGCTTAGGAGTTTATATAAATCTTTTAAACTTGTACTTAGTCATTTTTGACCAAAAAGTGATGGATATGAACAAAGGAGTATGCTCAATTTAATTAGTTTATTTGTTAAGAATAATTGGTGAGTTACTGTCTTGAAAAAAATATTGAACAATGAAACGATTTTTATTCTTAGGTATCGGTTTGGTTTTAGCGCTTTCTTGCAAGAGTCAGGATAAGTTTGATTATTATTTATGGCCTTATAATGAAAAGACAAATAAAGTGGAATTTGCTGAATCTGTTCGTGCACAAGGGATTGTTGGAGACAGCCTTTTTAGTTACGCAAGACAATTTTTGACTACTACATTCAATACGAGTACCGACACATTAATTAGCGAAGACACATCGACGAATGTCGTAGTATGCAAAAGTTCAATTCATCTACCTGTAAAAGAACTTGGAGAAAGAGGAAAAGGATATATCAGTTTTAAATTTTTAATTAGGTGCCGAAATAACAATTACAGTTATAGCCTGACCAATTTCGAGCACCTTGCTTCTACCCCGGATGGCATAGCCGGTGGCCCCCTTGAATTAGAAATGCCTGTAGTTGGTGGCCGAACTTTTCCTAAGAGGTATTGGAATGATTACAAAGCACGTTGTTATTTTGCCATACAAAACACATTAGAGCAACTAAAGGATGCAATGACGCACAAAGCGCAAGGATAAGATGTTTTTAATCGCTCTTCTCATTTGCTATCTTTCATAAGCTCATGCCCCATCTTATCTCTTTTTGTTTGAAGATACTTTTCGTTGTAGGGGTTTGAGGGACCTTCAATGGAAACAATATCTACTATTTCAAGTCCATATCCCTTTAATCCCGCTCTTTTTTTAGGGTTATTACTCATCAACTTTAATCGGGTAACATTAAGGTATCTCAGTATCTGAGCACCTATTCCATAATCCCTTTCATCTGTAGCAAAACCCAGATGAATGTTTGCCTCTACCGTATCCATTCCTTCTTCCTGAAGTTTATAGGCTTTTAGTTTATTTACCAGACCAATACCCCTTCCTTCCTGATTCATATAAAGTATAACTCCCCTGCCCTCCGATTCCACCATTTGCATGGCTTTGTGAAGTTGGTCTCCGCAATCGCATCGAAGACTACCAAGAATATCTCCTGTAAAACAACTGCTGTGGACTCTTGTTAAGATAGTCTCATCTTTCACCCATTCACCTTTTACTAAAGCAACATGTTCGCGTCCGGTAGTTTTTTCTCTGAAAGCAACCAATTTAAAATGACCATACTTTGTAGGAAGGTCAACTCTCACAACCTCATCTATCAGGCTGTCCATATTTAGTCGATATTCTATCAAATCTTTAATTGAAACAATCTTAAGGTCAAATTTCTTTGCTATTTCCAAAAGTTGCGGTAGTCTCGCCATGGTACCATCTTCACTCATTATTTCAACCAATACTCCCGCTGGTTCAAAACCTGCTAACCTTGCAAGGTCTATAGTTGCTTCTGTATGCCCCGTCCTTCTTAATACTCCTCCCTTCTTGGCTCGCAAAGGAAAAATATGACCAGGTTTACCTAATTCCTCCGGTTTAGTATTTGGGTCTATTAATGCAAGAATTGTTTTTGCCCTGTCTTGAGCTGAAATTCCTGTTGTACATCCATTTCCCAACAAATCTACTGAAACAGTAAAAGGCGTTTCATGTAATGAGGTGTTGCTATTAACCATTAGTTCTAGACCAAGTTCATCGCAACGGTCTTCCATTAAAGGAGCGCAAATTAATCCTCGCCCCTCTTTGCTCATAAAGTTGATGACTTCAGGCGTAACTGTTCGTGCAGCGATTACAAAATCCCCCTCATTTTCGCGGTCTTCATCGTCCACTACTATAACCATTTTGCCTAGCTTAATATCCTCTATCGCACTTTCAATAGTATCTAACATCAACTTGTATTTTTTGCAAATTTACAAGTTATAACGTCTAATGAAAAGTAAAGGTTGTAAGGCTGGTTGCTATTTTCGGAAAAATAGCTTTACAAAACGACTAGAAATCTGAAGTATTATCCGAAAAATGATAGATAAATTTTAATAACTATAGGGCGAAAAGAAGAATTGTTGAAATATTTTTTTAAAGGCCTCATAATCACTTTAAAGTACATTTCAACCAATCCATTAATACCGACTTTACTTTGGTGAAAAAGTAATAAGAGTTTTAAAAAATAATTGAACAAAAATTGCAAATAAGTACTTAAACGAAAAATAAAAGCTAAAAAGTTTATTTGAAATATTTCCTCATTAAAATCATCAAACTTTTATTGTCCTTCCTTTACCCCATCCCCATACAAGAAAGGTTGGTAGTGCCCTTGCCCAGGTTGGCACATCGTGTCGCCCATCTTCAAGTTGAAGATACTCCATTTGATTGTCGGGATAGCCTAAGTCTTTGAGGTGCGATATAAGATCCATTGTATCTTCTACAGAATCAATGATTCCGTTATTATTTCTATCCGCTGTTTCGTCTAATAGACCCGTTTGAAAGAAAAAGTGCAACCAAGGCTGTACTTTTCCTTTTTCTATTTGCAAATGCATGATACGGTCCTTTGCATAATCGTAGTGTTTATCTGTATATCCCTTTCTTCTCCACCACAACGATCCACTAAATACGCCTACCTTCAAAAACTCATTTGCATGATTCCATGCAATATCCAAAGCTGTTAATCCTCCTAAAGAAAATCCTGCAAAAGATTTTTCTCTAAAAGAGCTTATGGAGAATTCTCTCCTAATAAAAGGCATCAATTCGTCAAGGATAAATTTGCAATACAGTCCTGCCCTTGCTCCTCGTCCTTTATAATCTGACCGGCATATTGTACCATATTCCATTATACGGTCTGCACTGCAATGAATTCC
>JANMZN010000211.1:0-2457 GCA_031383285.1 Segetibacter sp. | reverse complement strand
AAAAAAAAGCCGATCGGCATTCAGCGATTTAAGAACAAAAAAGAATCGCAATCCCCATAGAAATTTATTCCTTGAACTCTTAGCCCGGTTTGGTGCAACATGGACTTCATTCTGGGCACTTCGTGCCAAACGAAGTCCTAGCTGTTAGCTGCTGCCCGAATCTCCCCACGAAGAGATGTCGGTGCAAGTTTGTAGGCACTTTGTTTAAGATGATTTACAATAATATCTGTGTCGTTTCGGGTTGCCATTATTTACTCAATAAATTTATTCTGTCTGTTACGGTTTTATTTAAGTTAGCTTTTTGTTCTTCGGGCAAAAAACTGTTTTCAATCCACCAATGTGCTGATTTCAATTTTTCTGAAAACGAATGAAAACTGTTTTCAACTTGCTTTTCTGTTATGGAAAGGTTTGTTGCTAAAGCCGCAAAATCTTTTTTCGTTATTTTATTTTTTCTTCCATTAAGCGTTAGTGCCATTTGTTCTGGTTCATTCTTTATTACCAGCATTGTGCTTACTAAATCGTAGGAAGGACTTAAAGAGAATTGTCCTTCTTGTTTTTCAAACATGGAGAAATTTTTCAAGTGCATATCTGCATTGCCGGTTATGAAACTGAATACTACCAGTTCAAAATAGTGTAAAGTGTCCAGTCCGGATTGTGTAGAGTATTGCTTAATAACTTTGCCCGTTTTTTCGTAACTGCCTCTGTATTTATGTTCAGTCAATGTTTCAGAAAGCTGACATAAATCCTCACAAGACAATTTGTTTTCATTTTTCCTATCAAACCGTTGAGTAATGTATGCTAATTCTCCTCCTGGCAATCTAATTAGACCATGCGTTGCTGTTTCAATTCCAAATGTTTCAGCCAGGTGCATACATAAATCTTCGTTTTCAGATAACGATTGATAGGTTTCACTTTGCGGTTTTATGATATAGTTACTCTTATCATCAACAACTGTGAAGCGAATACTTTTTTTACTCTCATCCAGCCACAAACTTAATTTGGGTTGCACTCCTGTTAAGGCGGTGTTTGCATCTACAATTTTTTTTGCATAGGCGGTCAGTTTTTTTTCATCAATATCAATCGTTGGTATTTGCTTTAGGCCAAAGGTCTTCATCACGCATTTTGCATGATAATCTATTTCATCTTTATCCAGCGGTCTATAGCAAAGTAGGCAGTTCATTTTATTTTTTCGTTTCTAATACTAATATCACCAATACAATCTTTACAAAGTGTAAGTAATAGTGTCATTCTGTCTCGTGGGTTCAGCTTCCAGTTATCAATAGCAATTTGCAGTAACCATCCTTCGGGAATAAGCCCGTCAAAAAAAGGCAGCATATTTTTATCCGCAAATTCCTCCGAACGCAATGGGAGTGTTCTACTTACTGCTCCATAAACTGGATTTTGCAAATACAATTTTTCATATTGAAAATGATATCCGTTTTCGTCTTCCCAAACAATTCCACTTAGTTTTTCCTTTTTATATACCCACCCTTTTTTCATCGCTTACTGTTCTTCAATTGTTTGAATATCGTTATGCAAAATAATTTCGGTCAATTTATCGTCAGGTTTTTGCTGATACTTTATGGCATTATTGTTTGACACAAATTGCCATGCAGAAATTTTATTCTCCTTTTTGTCTGTAATTTCTTTTATGATGATACCATACTTAATCACTCTGTTTGTTAGTGTTATTTTTACGGCTCTATTAAAGTAGTTCCAAAAAATATCGTATGCATCAATTTTTTGATTGTCGGGTGATAAGCTAAACCCAAACAAAGCCAACACCTGATTTACTTTATCTAATTGCATGGTTTCTTTACCCTGCTCCAGTTCACGAATAAAACGAATACCTACACCTGCTTTTGCAGCAAGTTCTTCCTGCGTTAGCTTTATTTTTTTGCGTTGATACTTGATGAATGACGATAGGTTGCTCATAATGTTACTATACCTTTACGGGTGCAAATATAGACAATAAAATTAAAAAAGAACCGAACGGGTATAAAAAATTAAAAATGATTGGTTTGAATCCCGAACGGGTATCTTTTAAAGTGTCGGTAAGTCTGTTCGTTCAAAGCTCAAATGTTCAAAGTTAGCACTGTCCCCACGGGTTGCCGCTAACGAAGAAGGGAAGACGCGAGAGCGTCAAGAAGTTTTAAAAAGAAGGGAAAACGGGAACGAGCGTTGATGCACCACTGTTCGTATCACCACAACTGTTTGTTAGAAGCATCCCGCAAGTGCGGGATTTGATTACCGAACAAAGCCCTTCTTTTTAAAATCGTATTAACCCACCTCTTTGCGAACTTACAATCAAACCGGTACAAAAACAAGGTCTTCTGGTTTTATTTGGAGTTTGGAAATTTTTCGTTGGATATTTTTCAATGTAATTTGCCTTATTCTATTGTCATATTCCATATTGTCCATTTGATGATAGGCTTCATTTTTAGTGATCATATTCCA
>JANMZN010000208.1:0-6488 GCA_031383285.1 Segetibacter sp. | reverse complement strand
CAGTTTTGTAAGGCTAAGTTTGGAGTTACTTTTCCTCTGGCCGCCAAGGTGACTGTAACAGGAGAAGAGAAACATCCCCTGTTTAAATGGTTGACCAGCAAAGAAGAAAATGGAGTAATGGATGCTGAAATCAACTGGAATATTACTAAGTTTCTGCTTGAAGAAAATGGAAAACTAATAGCAACCTTTCCAAGTAAAGTGGAGCCCATTTCCGAAGACATTCTTCAATACCTGAAATAAAAAATGCCATATTTTTTGAGCTTTTTAATAAGCGAAAAAAAATAACACATTTCATGAGCTATCTGATTTTGATATCGGTTGTTCTATATGGAGCCTGGCTCTTGTATGGCATCAACTTTATTGCACGCCAGCAAGGGATCAAAGCACATGAAAAAGGATTTTGGATATTTATATTTATTGCCGTTCCACTTTTTGCACTATACTTTTTTTCTTCTTTTTTAAACAGAAGGCGCACCCGGCTGGCAAAAAGCAACTACCGCAACAGGTAATTATTTATCTGTTACTTTAACCAGCTGCTTTTGCAAAGGCGGCGCATCGAACAAAGCACATACGGCGCAGTTATTTACATCATTACTTATTACCTTAAAGGTAAATTTTTTCCCAACGGTCATCGCAGGAAATGAGCAGTGATTAGCCACAGTAAATACATGATGATAAATATTTTTTGGCGGCATACTTGATTGCCAGGTAGATTGACCCAAAGAGTAGTAATTAGAGTCTAATACTTCCACTACAATACTAGCACAGCTTCTGTAAATCAACTTTCCTTTAATAAGTGGTTGATTGCAATGCTTTATGCAGCCTTGCATAAGAATTTGTATGACTAATAGTAGGGTACCCATGAAAATAAGCTTTCTCATAAATTAATATTTCCTGGATTGACATCTGTATTATTCCCGGCGTTGTATCAACCTGATATTTTTTTTATTTTATCATTCTATCAAACTCTAACTTCGCTGTTATGCAGTTCAAAGATGTTATAGGACAAGAGGGGTTAAAGCAACACCTTGCAGAGATGGTTCAGCAAAACCGCTTGAGCCATGCCCTTTTATTTCTTGGAAAAGAAGGTAGTGGCGGGCTTGCATTGGCATTGGCTTTTGCCCAATACTTAGTTTGCGAAAGGGTAAATGGAAAATCTGCCTCTCAACCTACTGCTTCTCTTTTTGGTTTTGATGAGCCTACAGAACCGGTAAAAACCAACTTGTACGATTCTTGTGGCGAATGCCCGGCCTGTAACAAAGCAGTACAAATGGTTCACCCTGATATTCATTTCTCCTACCCCATTATTAAAGACCCTAAAAAAACGGGAGAAAGGCCAAAATCATCAGACTTTATAAAAGACTGGAGAGAGTTTGTAAAACAAGCACCTTATGGCAACGTTTATGAGTGGCTGCAATTTATAGGCGCAGAAAACAAGCAGGGCAATATAACAGCAGAAGAGTGCAATGACATCATTAGGCAACTAAGCCTCAAAAGTTTTGAAAGTGAATATAAGCTCTTGATCATGTGGATGCCGGAGTACCTTGGAAAAGAGGGAAATAAATTGTTGAAGTTGATAGAAGAACCTCCGGCAAATACGTTGTTTATTTTGGTTTCTGAAAATGAAGAATTAATACTTCCAACTATTTTATCAAGAACCCAATTGGTTAAAGTGCCCTTGCTGGAAAATGAAGAAGTTGAACAAGCATTGATTGAGCGCAACAATACCCCTGCAGATCAGGCAAAAATGGTTGCAGGCATAGCACAAGGCAATTATCATGAGGCTTTGCAATTGCTTCAGCATGCGGAAGATGATTGGTTGTCCCTTGTACGGGATTGGATGAATGTGACCGTGAAACAAAACCAACCCGGACAAGTAAAGTGGATTGAGGATGTAGCCAAAATGGGTAGGGAAAAACAAAAACAATTTCTCCGATATTTCAATCATATACTAGAGCAGTGTATTAGACTTAGAATCATGGGAGCAGGGTATGTATCCCTGTCGGAAACTGAATTAGAATTTGCTGAGCGGATAAATAAAGTAGCCGGCGTAAGCCAGCAACAAGCGATTGTTGAAGAACTAGATAAGGCTTCGTATTACATTGAGCGAAATGCAAATGCTAAAATGTTATTTCATGCACTTACCATTAAAATGTTTCACATCATCAAGAATAAAGTGGTGATGAAAGTGGCTTAGAAATTAGTAGCTTGATTTTAGAATAATATAACTTTGAAATAGAAAGATCTCTACAATTAAAACGCTCCAAAGCAAGTACGTGCTAACTTGAAACTTTTTAATCACGAATAAATTAACGCATGAACAAACAAGAACAAATTGCAAACGCTTTGACAGACCTTGCAAAACTTCAAATTGCTTTGGACAAAAAAGGTGGACCTTCGGAAGACGGAAATTTATTTGAAGAAATCTTAACGCTTCAAGATCGAATTTTAAGCAGCTTCGGACTTCCTCCGACAACAGAGAACACAAAACTTTTATGGTTCAACGGAAGTGTGCCGACACCCTTAGAACTCGTTGAACGAGTAAAAGAACTGAACAAGACGGCGCAGGATTATCTTTTAAGTCCAGCCAAACCCGAAACACAAATTCTAAAAGATGCACAAGAGAGCAAGGCAAGTGCTTTCAGCACTTTGCCTGAACTTGGCATTACTACTCACAGTTACACCATTTTTGTTTACGAGAAAATACTACTTGTGAAGCGGGACAAAATTGAAAATGTTTTAGAGGAATTGAGGCGAGCAAACCAACCGAGAATGCTTCACATATTGGGTAATCTTTCGGAAGGCAACATGGAGAAACCTGATGAAGTCATTGAAGTTTTAAAACACCTTGGCTTAAAATATATTGACGACTTTGTAAAAACATTTCCGAAGAAAGACTCAAGGAGTAAAGCCAACAAGCTTTTTGAATTTTGGAATGATATAAATGGGGGCTTTGACTTCAAGACACTTAATGACAGATTTGAAGCGCACGCAAATTATATGATGAATTATTTGTGTCTTGTTGCAGGAGACCATCCATACAGAATTACAGAATGCGAAGTTTATTATCACGACAGCGAAAATCATCCTGATCCTTATGTTCACAAACGAAACCAACAACTGTTTGCAGGAAATTGGTATTTCAATGACATGGGAATTGACTTAACATTTGGCAACTACGAAAAGAAAATTTATGCAGGAATTTTAATTCGTGGTATTCGCAGTTTGCAGACAAACCAATACATAAGCGGAATATCAAATGTTTTGAGAGAAATTTTTGACAAGCTAGGTAACATCATGCAAGGCGACAAAGGGCTTTGTCTTCGCGAGATAAATCAAGGAGTAATTAAAGAGGAAGAACCAAAGCAATCAACAAGAATTAGTTTGACAAAAAAAGCAGAGGATACACAAGATTTTATTGGCAAACCTTATCGTTATATTGTTGAATTAAATGTTGCTCACAAGTTCAAAGACAAAGAAAAAGTTGTGAAACAACTTTTGAACGAAAACAAAATTTCAAATGAGGAAGCCAAGAACATCATGGGCTATAATGTAAAATTATAAATGCTAACGGACAGACAAACCAATAAACTTTTCCTTGCGGACTGTTTGGAACGCAAGCAGCCAAAATTTTTTCAGCGATTTGAAAAGGTATTGAATGAATGTAACACGAACTTTCAATTTCTTCCAGACACAAAAGATATTTGGGCTGTTGACTTCATGCCAGTTCAAATAAGCAAGGACAAGTTTGTTCGTTTCACATACAACCCCGACTACTTACAACCGAAAAAATACCAGAAAACTATTTCAGATGTTGACAGTATTTGCAAGGCAATTAATTTAACAACTACAAAATCAAAACTGATTGTTGACGGTGGCAATATTTCAAGGACAACGGACAAAGTAATTATGTGCGACAAAGTTTTCTATGAGAACCAACACATTTCAGAAAGAGATTTAATCAAGCAACTAAAAAATCTTTTTGAAGTTGACAAACTTTTTTTCGTGCCTTGGGACATCAATGATTTTACCGGACATGCTGATGGTATGGTTCGTTTCATTGATAACGACACAGTTTTAATTAACGACTATTCAAATGAGAACGCAGAGTTTAGTAGATGTTTTAGAATGTCGTTGCACAACGCAGGGCTTGATTGGATTGAACTTCCTTACAATATACCGAATGACCCAACTATGAAAAGTGCGAGAGGGCTTTACTTGAACTATCTGCAAATGAAACAAGCTATAATCGTTCCGACATTCAAAACAAAGTTTGACGACAAAGCAATAAAAGTTTTGGAGCAAGTTTTCAAAGGACAAACTATTGCGACAGTTGACAGCAACGAATTGGCAGACGAAGGAGGAATATTAAATTGCATAACATGGAACATAAAAGCATGACGGTAAACAAATTTGGACAAAATGCGTGGGAACCTCTAACAGTTGTTCTTCGTAAGAAGAGAACGGCAGCAGCTAACAGCGCATAAGCCTAATGTGGGCTTTAGGAATTAATTGAGGATTTATAGTTCTAATCATCTTTAATAATATTAGCAAACTAAAGTTCTTCAAATTTCCGCATAAGGACTATACGCAAAACGATATCCAAACAGATTTTTTGCTTTCTCATTTAGAAAGTATCAATTATTCATTTTGTATATTACTTCCCAAATATCCGCTCCAAATAGTCTTCTTTAAACTCCAGATAAGTCGGGTTTCCACCAGGGGTAACATTGGGAGTCTGGCATAGAAATAAACCTTCTGCAAGCGTCACCATTTCTTTTTGCGATAAAGATTGACCACTTTTTATTGCTTGTTGGCGTGCAAAGCATCTGACTAGCTTTTCTCTTTTACTAAACTTAATATCACTACTGAAATGTTTGAATTGCTCCAACAACAACTCTATGGCCATTTTATCATTGCCCTGCAAAATATCTGCTGGAGTGCCCTGCACAACAAAAGTATGATTGCCAAAAGGTTCTATAACATAGCCCAATACTTTTAAGTCAGGAATTAACTCCTGCATGAGCACAGAATCTGTTGCACTTAATTCTAATGTAGATGGAAACAAACTCTGTTGTATTGGCATCTGTTGCCCATGTATTGCCTGCCTATATTTTTCGTATAGAACTCGTTCATGAGCCAACTGCTGATGGATAAGTAAAAAACCATCTTTTATAGGCGTAATGATATAAGTGCTGTGCAATTGGGACAATAAAACATCCGGCAAAAGCCTCATTAATTTTTCTTCTTTTTGAAAAGAATATCCGGTGTATGCTAACTGACCATTTGACGGTTCATCATTATTTGGGTTTCCTAAATCAGTAGGTAGCGCTTGAGATGCCGGCTCATAAAAATCTTTCCAATGCTGCAGTTCGCTTCTATTGGTTCCTTCAATTTTATGAGCTTGATTTTTTTGGGTAAAGGTTTTGAAAAGATTGGAAGAAGTTATGGCTTCCATTCGAGCTTCGGACACAGGTCTTGTAACTGCGTCCATCTGCTGAATGTCTGCATTCAAGCTAAAGTCTAATGATGGTGCAATGCTAAATTGTGCCAATGCATGTTTTACTGCCGCCTGTACAAATGCATACACAATTTTTTCGTCTTCAAACTTTATCTCTTGTTTTGTTGGGTGTACGTTAATGTCAAGTTGTGAAGGGTCAAGATCAATAAACAGCACATACATTGGGAAACTGTCTTTTGCAATCATTTCATCAAAAGCATTCATTACCGCATGGTTGAGGTAACCACTCTTGATAAAACGATTATTCACAAAAAAGTACTGATCCCCTCTGGTCTTCTTGGCGGTTTCCGGTTTACCTACAAAGCCATAAATGTTCATGTAGTCTGTGTCTTCTTTTACAGTTACCAGTTTTGCATTGTATGGCGATCCAAGTATTTGTACAATCCGTTGCTTCAGGCCACCTGCTTCCAAATGAAACACCTGCTGCCCATTGCTTGAAAGCGAAAAAAAGACATTGGGAAATGCCATGGCTACCCGTATAAATTCATCCACGATGTGCCGCATTTCGGCAGGGTTGCTCTTTAAGAAGTTCCTTCTGGCAGGTACATTGAAGAAAAGATTTTTCATGCTGATGCTGGTACCTGGTGAAGTAGCACAAGGCTCCTGCTTCTTTACAACACTGTTTTCTATTTCTAAGAAAGTTCCAAGTTCATCATTTGGTTTCCTAGTCTTCATTTCTACCTGAGCCACAGCAGCAATCGAGGCCAATGCCTCGCCCCTAAAACCCATTGTTTTGATACGAAATAAATCTTCAATGTTAGAAATCTTGGAAGTGGCATGCCTTTCAAAACACATTCTCGCATCGGTTTCACTCATTCCTTTGCCATTGTCCACAACTTGTATTACGTTCTTGCCTGCATCCGTAACAAAAAGTTTGATTTCTGTAGCACCTGCATCCACCGCATTTTCCAATAATTCCTTAACGGCACTGGCTGGCCTTTGAATTACTTCACCTGCTGCAATTTGG
>JANMZN010000188.1:0-6357 GCA_031383285.1 Segetibacter sp. | reverse complement strand
GTCCCGCTATTGATGTTGCGTGAAAAACTTGACATCATTGCACTTCGGAAAATGAACATTACCAAATACAACGAACCCGATTTGGATAAGTGGAAAACATTTCTCGATAAATTGAAGTATCCAAAAAGTAAAGTGACCATTGGATTGATTGGAAAGTACATAGAGCTACAGGATGCTTATAAATCTATACTGGAAAGCTTTATTCATGCAGGTGCAATGAATGAATGTAAAGTACAGGTCGTAAACGTGCACAGCGAGTTTATTACAGATGACAATGTTGGTGAAAAATTGGATGGATTAGATGGCTTATTGGTAGCACCGGGATTTGGGCACAGAGGCATTGAAGGCAAAATAATAGCAGTGAAATATGCAAGAGAAAATGGCTTGCCTTTCTTTGGTATTTGCTTAGGAATGCAAATGGCTGTTATTGAGTTTGGTAGAAATATATTGGGATTTCAGGATGCGCATAGTACCGAAATGAATGCCAATACATCTCATGCGGTCATTGATATGATGGAAGAGCAGAAGAAGATAACCAAGATGGGTGGAACAATGAGATTGGGTGCTTATCCGTGTAAAATAACAGAAGGCTCCTTAGCTGAGAGAATCTATGGTACAGATATCATCAGTGAGCGCCACAGGCACAGATATGAATTCAACAATGACTATTTGGAACAGTATGAAGCTGCCGGAATGGTTGCTAGTGGTGTTAATCCCGCAACAGGATTGGTTGAGATAATTGAATTGCCCAATCATCCATTTTTCATTGGTGTACAATACCATCCGGAACTAAAAAGTACGGTAGAATCCCCTGCACCCTTGTTTGTACATTTTATAGCTGCATCAAAAAAATACAATGACAGACGTTTCTCACTAAAAAACCCATTGCTTCATAGCGAGATGATTTGATTTAAAATTTAATTTCATTTTTAAACCTAGTCCTATACATTTGCACCCGAATGGTTCCCGAATGTTCTCGGGATTAAAAGGGAAGTCGGTGTAATTCCGACGCTATCCCCGTAGCTGTAAAGGTCTATTTTCCTATTTAAGGAAAACAAAATCTGTTCTAAATGCCACTGGATAAAACCGGGAAGGCGAACAGGTTTGGACCAAGCCAGAAGACCTGCCAATCAGTATCTTATTTTATCATCGGGCTTTCGGGAGAAAAGCAGGAGGTGTAATTGTCTTGTGTACAGAGGCTTTTTCATTTCTCAACATTTCTATTACCTGGAGGTTCATAGCAAAACATTTGACTATGACAAAGAAAATTTTCACAGCAGCATTGTTGCTGACAGCTATTGCAGTTCATGCACAATCAGACACACTCCGAGGCAGTAGCCTGGATGAAGTAGTGGTAACCGCCAACAAATTTCCGCAGAAACAAAGCACTACTGGTAAAGTAATTACCGTAATTACCAAAGATCAAATTGAAAAAAGCAGCGGTCGTACAGTGCCGCAGTTACTCAATGATGTGGCAGGTATTACCATCAATGGAGCACTGAGTAATTTGGGAACCAATCCCACAGTTTATATGCGTGGTGCACAAGCAGGCAGAACGTTGATATTAGTGGATGGTGTACCGATAAGTGATCCATCATTTATTCAAAACGATTTTGATCTGAATTTGCTTTCACTTAATAATATTGAAAGAATTGAAATAGCCCGTGGTGCACAGTCAACTTTATATGGTTCTGACGCTGTAGCCGGCGTTATTAATGTTATAACCGTCAATAAAGATGTCAACAAACTTTTTAATGTACAGGCACTCGCTTCGGGTGGTAATTTTGGCACTTACAGGGGCAATGTAAAATTGTACGGAAAGGCTGGAAAGCTGACTTACCAAACAGGCTATGCCAAATTATCAAGCAAAGGGTTTTCGGCGGCTTATGACAGTACGGGCAAAGCTAAATTTGACAACGATGGCTATAATGGCGATGTAGCAAATGCTTCTGTTCAATATCAATTTACACCTGAGTTATCGGTTCGTACATTTGGCAGGTACAGCAAGTATAAAACGGATGTTGATTATGGTTCTTTTGCAGATGATAAAGATTTTACCAATACCAACAGTGTATTGATGGGAGGAGGAAGTTTCCATTACGATAAAAAAGGGGTCAGTGTAACGGGATTGTACCAATATACTGAAAACAAACGCGGTTATTTAGATGACAGTACAGATGTATCGCCAAGTGCATTTAGCAATTTTGCAAAGGATGATTATTTTGCTAAAAGTCAGTTTGCTGAAATATTTACAAACATTCAATTAGGAAAAAATGTAAGCTTGCTCAATGGTGCAGATTACAGGTACAGTAGCATGAACAACCAATATTTTTCCCCGGGTTATTCAGCTGTGTTTACCGATACTTCTGTAAGTCAGTCTTCTGCTTATGCTTCACTATTTATTCGCGATAATAGCTCAAAGCTGAATGTAGAGTTGGGAGGAAGATTAAATGTACATTCTCAGTATGGAAGTAATCGGACTTTCACTTTTAATCCTTCTTATACTATTAATAAAAATTACAGGGTCTTTGGTAGTATTGCCACCGGTTTTAAGGCACCTACGCTTTATCAGTTGTTTGGAGGTTTTGTTGGCAACAAGGAACTAAAGCCCGAGACATCCAAAACATATGAGTTTGGTTTTCAGCAAACGCACAATTTATTTAGTACTAGGATAACTTATTTCCATAGAAAGATTGAAAATGGTATTGACTTTGATAATGCGCTTACTTACCAATATTTCAATTTTTTGCAACAATCTGCAAATGGAATAGAAATAGAAGAACGTGCAGAGCCAATAAAAAATCTGGTTATTGTGGCCAACTATACGTATCTAAAGTCTACAGAAATGACGCAGAGCAGATTGAACACAAAAGATACTACTTATAGTTATTTGTTAAGGCGGCCACAACATTCCATTAACTTAACAGGAGGTTACACTTACAAGGACTTGTTTGTAAGCGTTACAGGTAAATATGTAGGCAAAAGGTTTGATGCGGTTTATGGTGTTGAAGATGTTTTATTGGGAAGTTATTTCATTTTGGGTGCTTATGCGGAGTACAAGTTTAAGCAGCATTTTAAGTTCTTTGTAAATGCCGAGAATGTAACCAATAACAAATTCTTTGAAGTGCGTGGTTTCAATGCTATTCCGGCTATGGTGAATGGCGGGGTAGTTTTTAATTGGTAAGACCTTACATTGGTGGTTATCTTTGTGACAAATAAGTTGTATGCCATTCAATATTGAGGCTTTTTTCACGGTCAGTTTTACGCTGTTTGCTGTTATTGATGCAATAGGTTCTATTCCGCTATTGATTTCATTAAAAGCAAAAATGGGAGGCATTCGAGCACTAAAGGCTACGATTATTTCGGGTGCATTTATGATTGTCTTTTTATATGCCGGTGAACCATTATTAAGAATTCTGGGAGTGACAGTACAATCTTTTGCTGTTGCAGGTTCACTTGTCATTTTTTTATTGGGTTTGGAAATGGTACTGGGGCATGAAATTTTTAAATCAGAAAAAAATGCGAAGTCAGGTACAGTAGTACCTATCGCTTTTCCTGTAATAGCGGGCTCTGGTACTTTAACAACCATTATGTCTTTGAAGCCAAACTTTGGAGAAATCAATATTTTGTTCGGCATTCTTGCCAATTTGGTGTTGGTTTATATCGTATTAAAATCTCTCAACGTTATTGAACGTGCGTTGGGCGAAGTGGGATTGATAGCTGTAAGGAAATTTTTTGGAGTAATTCTGCTAGCCATTGCAGTTAAGATATTCGGAAGCAATATAGCAGGATTTGGAAAGTAACTGCTATTTTTGCCGCCGTTTGGCCTCGTAGTACAATGGATAGTATAAGAGTTTCCGAAGCTCCAGATCCCAGTTCGATTCTAGGCGAGGCCACTATATTTTTTCTAAACCCTCCAAAATGGAGGGTTTAGCTTTTATATTAGAAGGAATATTTTGAATGGATAATGTGTCGAAGTATTATTATTTGATCATTTAGTGATAAATCGTTCAATAAACTTAGATGATAGAGTGTCTATTACCAGTTTCGTTTTATAACTATGTTTGTAATGAAAATTAACCGATTAAGTGTGAATTTAGTAGATAAATATTTTTACTTTTGGATATGCCCAAAATTTTTGAATACTTAGCTTATATCATTCGTTTTTATTCTAATGATCATCTGCCTGTTCATGTGCATATTCAGTATCAAAATAGAGAAAGTAAAGCCGAATTTATTTTTGATGACAATAGTGTAATTTTAATATTCAAAAAATTGAAAGGTAAAGAGCCTTTAAATGAATCTGAAGCCAAGGAGGTTGCAGTTTTCTTAAAAGAATATCATTTAAAAATTATTGAGAAATGGAACAAAGTATTCGTGTATCAACAAAAGGTAGAATGCGAAGTGATAAATACAAAACTGAGGAAAAGGAAATAATTGAAATTAAAAAAGCTGACTACCTCGGCAATCTTAATTTGTTATTGACATTCACTAATGGAGTTCAAAAACGAATTGATTTTGAATCAATTTTTCAAAAGTTTGCCAAAGGTTATTATGAGAAATATTCTTCCGCTAATAGGTTTAAACGTTTTGTTCTTTCTAGCGGCAATATTAGTTGGGGCAAAAACGAGGATATTATTTTCCCTGTAGACTTTTTATATAATCATCCGAAAGCCAAACAGGAAAAAGAGGAAGTTTTGTTTGTTATCTAAGAGCGTTTCCACGGTAAATGCTATTTCGATTGTAAAAGAAGGAATTCTTGAAGTTGAATAAATCATTCTTTGCTATAATTTTTTTTAGGGTCGCTCGCCAACTTTGTATAGAATATTCAATCCTTTTTTTATTTTTATTATCAGCTAATTTGCCAGCATACTTTATCACTTTTATCTATCCCCTAGTTGTATCTTTGTCCACTTAACTACAATGAAAAAAAAGACAGACATTGCTTCTCCACCAGAATGTATTGAGGTATTTGGGGCAAGGGTACATAACCTGAAGAATATAGACATTTCAATTCCCAAAAATAAATTGGTTGTAATAACCGGTGTGAGTGGCAGCGGCAAATCATCGCTTGCATTTGATACTATTTACAACGAAGGTCAGCGGCGGTATATGGAAAGTTTTAGTGCCTATGCCCGTCAATTTATTGGAGATATGGAACGGCCCGATGTTGACAAGATTTCTGGACTAAGCCCAGTCATTTCTATTGAGCAAAAAACTACGAATAAAAATCCCCGTTCTACCGTAGGAACTATTACAGAAGTGTATGATTTTTTGCGCCTTTTGTTTGCTAGAATTGGCGAAGCTTATAGCTACAACACAGGCAAGAAGATGGTGAAATGGAGTGAAGAGGAAATTGTAGAAAATATTTTTTCCAGATACAATGGTCAAAAAATAATTTTATTGGCACCACTCATCCGTGGAAGAAAGGGACACTACAGGGAGTTGTTTGAAGATGTAAGGAAAAAAGGATTTTTGAAAGTAAGAATAGATGGGGAAATAAAAGACCTGAATGAAAAAATGCAGGTTGACCGGTATAAAATACATGATATTGAATTGGTAGTAGATCGACTACAGGTAACGGCCGATATGAAGGTTAGGTTGAGTCAAAGTGTACAAAAAACATTGCAACTTGGAAAAGACCTAATGTTCATTGCACCTCAAATAAATGAAACGAGCGGTGGTAAAAAATCGCAGCAAAATGAAGTTATTGCGGATGCTATGTACAGTAAGCAACTCATGTGCACAGAAACCGGATTGAGCTATGAAGAACCATCCCCCAATGCATTTTCATTTAACTCGCCTTATGGTGCATGTCCTGCCTGCAAAGGACTTGGAAGTGTGTATCAGGTAAACATGGATGCCGTAATACCTGATTGGAATAAAAGTATAAAGGAAGGGGCCATAGCACCCCTTGGAGAAGAGCGTGAAGCCTATATCTACAAACAAATTGTTCAACTGAGTAAGACACATAAATTCAGCGTAGATAAACCAATAAAAGACTTACCTGAGCCTGCATTAAATATAGTGCTTTATGGCAAAGCAGATGCTGAAGCGAGTACGGAAATTGCAGGTGAATACGAATCGGTTCCTGGCAATATGTATGCTGCCGAATACGAAGGAATCGTAAATATGCTAAAGCGCTGGTTTGGTGGTACAAGTAGCGAAAGCCTTCGCGACTGGGTTGAGAAATTTATGGTGTTGAAAAGTTGCCCGTCCTGCGAAGGTGCAAGGCTAAAAAAAGAAAGCCTTTGGTTTAAAGTTGACGAAAAAAATATTGCTGAACTAAGTTTACTTGATCTAGATAAGCTAGTAGATTGGTTTGTGAAGATTGAAGATAGACTAAGTAAAAAACAA
>JANMZN010000149.1:0-4988 GCA_031383285.1 Segetibacter sp. | reverse complement strand
TCGGTCCAATCAGTGAGATGGAGGAATTTTATTCGTACCACCCTACGGAATACGACCTTCTAAAAACTACCTCTATTTCCAAAATTTAACAATTGAGCGGGCTTTTGCTGCAATGTGGGCTAAATGATTCAATAGATAAACAATATACGGGAATCATTCATTTGGCATTTGGAGTAGCTTCTATGATAAAAGTTGACCAAAAAGCAAAAGGACTCCTAGCTGCCGGCTTTCGTATTTTAAGTGGCCCAAGAATATCAGGAGACGGATATTACGAGTATGAAACTTTGAACCCCGACAATAACAGCATAGAAGTAACGACAAAAGCTCGCTAATATTCAACAACAATTTCTACTCTGCGGTTTCGTTGTCTACCTTCCCCTGTTTCATTGGTATCTCGGGGTTTGGTATCTCCCATTCCCGTAACAAAAATAATTTCTGAATTAATCAATAGTTTGGTTACAATGTAATTTTTTATTGTATAGGCTCTATTCAAAGAAAGTTTTAAGTTATAATCTGCGGACCCAATGCTATCAGTATGACCAACAATTTCAAGTCGCTCAAAATTTCTAACCTGAAGCTTCTGCAACATTGCATTTAACTTCCTTAAAAAGATTGGATTCAATTTTGAACTATTGTATTCAAATAGAATGTCAGGAATGAACAATGTATCATTGATGGATTTAACATGACCCTGTCGCCTATCAGAGTAATTAAGTAAAGTTGGCGGTGGTTTCAGCTCATCGCTTTTGTCATGCGGCAACAATTTAATAGGATCCTTTTGTTTTGATCTTTTACCGGATTCATAAGGTGATCTTAAGAATGGTTTGGTCTCCGCATTTCCATTTTCTATGGGATAACTGGCTTCACTATTTGTAGCAAAAGGATTGCTTACTATAGAGGAATCAAAAGGTATATCTTCAATCAATTTCGGCGGATGCCTTTTGTCCTGATCGTACACCTGTTTTAAAACGCCATAGTATTCTCTGCAAACCTTTGACGAACGAACAATAGGGTTCAAAGAAATATTATCGACATAATAATAGATGTTGCCATTTCTATTGCTGCTATATACTTTTGATTTGTCAATTTCACCTTTGGTCAGGTTTCCAAACATTAGAAATCGTTCATCTCCTCTTGCCGAAAAAACATAATTATACTTTCGCCACGACCCATTTAAACTATCGGCATCCCCTGGAGTAATGGTGAATGAAATATTCTCAAAATACTGCTCCATTTGCTTGTATTTCGGCTCTTCCATTCCCATCCAAACATCCAGGTGATCAAAATCATTTTGTCCGCAATTTATCCAAATACTGAATCTGTATTTTTTTCCACGTTCCAACCGGCAAAGCGTTTTTGTATAGAGGTAATTGACCGACCAGAAACCTCTGGCCAAATTGCCTATACAAAGTGCCTCGCAATAATGAATGCTATCGGTAGTGAGGGAATTGGCTACATAGCGAGGCAAAAAGAACCATGCTTCCGGGGCACACTTGGCCCGAAATTCTGTACAAACATTACGCTCATCCAAATTACCGTTCGCTACCAATTCCTGTGAAAAAGAAATAGTAGAAAAAGTAACCAATAATAAGATGATGGAACCCTTCAACATTTGATAAAGATAGTTAAGTTAGCATGTATAAAATCTCTTTTGAGTTGACGCTTTAAAGTGAAATTGAAAGCGAGTGTGCTAGAATCCTTAATATGTTGCGAAGGGCATCATAAAGCTAGGATAAATGCAGTTCTCCGAACTACTGTTTTTGAAAAAGACATCCGGTCCGAAATAGAATAGCCATAAATCATAGCATTATCATTCAGAAAAACCAAGATAAAAAAAGTGAGCAATTAACAACGCTGAGTATTTTATCATTCCTATAAGCGGTACAAGTGTAGCAAAGACGAGAGGTATTGCACTTCCATTTATTGTATGTTTAAGGCATGCATTGAACAACCCTCCGCAGTATATATTGAACACTGAGGGAGAGCAGGAAAAAAACCCTGTAAGGGCTGGCATTGATTAAGAAACATGGCCTTATTACAATTACAGCAGCGCAATAGATTTTTGTAAAACGATAAAGGGCAAAATTAAATTGGAATTGGTTTAAATTCTACCGGTCACAACTTGTCCCGACTTTTTTTCGGGAGATTAGAGTTTCATGGGAAATCAAAGTGAACCTTCGGAACCTTCGACTAGCATGGTGCTAAAGAAGTTGGCGATTTCCCTACCCTACTGCGCCATTCTCGTCCGTTTGGTATAACCGCCGGAACGGGCAGGGGCGGGCACTGAACCGCCAATTTCTTGTAGGTGCTTTTACCTGTTGTATTTCTTTGCTCGTATTAATGTCTTATTCTTTTTCATTTTTTTCTGCCACGCTTTCGGTAATTCTATATTCATTGACGTTTTCATAGAATAAAGTTTGTGCTCGATATAGCTTTTAATTATTTGTGGCAATTCATAAAAGCTTTTATCAATTCTTAGACTCTTAAAATCAACACCTTTAAATTGATATTCAATTGGAATTATGTTGTTTTTATAGATAACGGATAAGCCTATTTCTGTTAGTGTTTTGTAAACGATTATTGGGTCTATTATAGAGTCATTATCAAGGTCGTTAAATTCTATATACGCTTCTAAAAAGTTTATGTCTTGTACTCCAACTATATAATCTGGCAATGCATCCTTTTCAAGGTTCCATATTTTGGATATTTTGCCACTTTCGTTTTTTAAATTGATTGCGTTGGCTTTAATATTTGGTGTGTCATTATTTAGAAGTATGTATGGTCCTTTGATTTCATTTAAGATAGTTAGATAATTACCTGATTTGTCTGAGTATTTATAAATTTTTAAAACTGCGTTTTCTAAATTGTACTCCCTTTTAAGCGAATCGTTAAATATGTCTGAGATTTCTTTTTGGGAGAGCAAGATGCAATTTGAAGATTGTCCTTGCGAAAACAAACAAGTGGTGGTTGACAATATTGTGGTACAAATAAAAAATAGCTTTATTAAAATTCTCTTCTTTTTCATAAGTCGAATTTCATTTAAAATAGCAAGTAATGCTTTGTAGATTCAAAGATTTGGGGATTTCCCAGCCAGACTGCGCCATTCACCCTCCGTTCGGTACGCCCCCCTGAACCACAACGGGCAGGGGCGGGCACTGAACCGCCAATTTCTTGTAGGTGCTATTATGCGTTCGTTTTTCTTTACGTTCCATCATTCTTTTCTTTGAATCTGTTTGGTGTAATAGTCCATATTAGTTGAAAAACAAAAGCACCAACGAGTGTCCAAAGAACATCATTCCTGTCAAAATTTTATTTTATTGACACTACTTGAATAAACTCCCAAGATAGAAGTCCTGCTACTGAAATTAGATTTGCTGTGATGTGCTTTTTTTCGTTTAACCATATACTAGTCTGTTTCATTTGCGGAATTAAAACAACAAACAAAGCTGGTATTCCTATAGCAGGAAAAAAATTAGGTGCAATTCCTAATAGGTATTTTATGGTCAAATTATTGCCAATGTAATTTGGTCTAATGTTGTCAATTACCTGTTGATATGTAATAAAGCAAAGCGCAAACAAGGCAAACCAATAATATAAACTTCTTGATGTCTTCATTTTATGCTAGCTGTTATATAATCATTTCCCTTTCACTTGTCTGTCCGTAGAAGTATGAAATTTTATTTTCAACATCATCATAAGTTACTGGTTCTTTGTGCTTATGAAATTCAAAGAAGCTAAGTAGTCCAATGTCGCCTGAACACATCGCTGTATGAGCAAGTAAAACACTAGAAATAGTCAAAGTCCAATTTGTATAAGCAACAAATAGCAAAATTAATAGAGAAGTTGTGATGATGATAAATGGCGCCAATGCAACTACTTCAAATTCTCTCTTATTTACAACAAACTTGTCTGCCAACGCCATAAAGTAGAATTTTTTCAGGTTAGCAACATAAGAAGTATTTGTTGCACCTTGTGATTTGTATGCTAATACGTGTATGTATTCGTGCAATGGAAGCAAGGCAAATGCAATTGCAAGTCCATATGAAAAATGAGTAAAACGGTCACCAAAACTATAATTTGATAAGTTGTAACCTTGAACAAAAAAGTATCCAACAAGTCCAAAAACAATGAAGTTACTTAGGTAATAAAACACTGAATATTTTGTCCATTTTTTCATATAGGTCCTTATGAAAGGTACAAGTTCTTTGTGTTCTAATTTGTCAAGTAGAACATAACCGTTTTCTGTTAATTTGTCTGGTTTAATTTTCATTTTTACGAAGTCGCTTTAAAATGCCGCATAACGTTTCAGGGGTTTTCGATGGCGGGCTTTATTAGTACTAAACTTCATTTGCAGAACTGAACTTTCATCTTGCACAAATGTGCCTGCGCAGCACGGAACCGGAGCTATCGCAAACCCCTTATTATGCGTTCTTGCAACGCTCTCAACGAAGCTATTACCGTTGATAGTTACAGTCATTTTACTTTTGCAAGAAAGATGAATACATCCAAACTAATTTTTCTTGTTCACGGATGTAGTCACTCATTAGTGCATTAGTACCTTCGTCAGTTGCATCAGCAGACAGATTTAAAAGTTCCCTTTGGCTGACGATGAGAATTTCAAATGCATCCAAAATTGTCTGGACACCTTTTTTACCGTCAGAAACATCCTTTACACTTTTAATTTTTGCAATGTTTTTGTAGTCGTCAAAAGTGTGTAATGGTGTTCCTCCCAATGTCAAAATTCTTTCTGCCACCTCGTCCACTTTCAAAAGAAGGTTGGTATAAAGTTCTTCAAACTTTAAATGCAGTTCAAAAAACTTTTCGCCTTTGATGTTCCAATGCAACCCTCTTGTGTTTTGATAAAACATCATATAGTCAGCTAATAATTTGTTTAAGCCGTCAGCAAGGGATTTGCTTTTTGATTTGTCCAGTCCGATTTGATTTTTTGTTGCCATTTTATTTTATTGTTTTTGATTGTCAAAGTTAGT
>JANMZN010000143.1:0-7981 GCA_031383285.1 Segetibacter sp. | reverse complement strand
ATTCATCAAGTGGTCGGCATACCATTAGCATCATAGATGCTCTAGGCAAACAGGTAATGAGTAGAAAATGCGATTCCGGTATTCCTAGCACTACTGTTACATTGACCAATGCAGGACTGTATATAGTACGCATTACCAACAGTGAAACAGGTATAACAGAAACGCAAAAGCTTATAGTGACTACCAAATAGGATGTAAACCGATAAATACTAAAAGGCTGTCTTAAATGGGCAGCCTTTTATTATTTATTTTTAGGGGTAAATGGATAGTTGAATAAAAACGAAATGATACCAGAATTGCTACTAAACATTTATCAAACAATTCACCCACTCCCCATCAAAAGAAGCATTCAGCTTTTTATAAAAGTTGATAGCGGGTTCATTCCATTCAAGTACTTGCCACACTATGGCGCTAAGGTTTTTTTCTTTGGCTTCTTTTATCAATGCATCAAAAAGCAACATGCCAATTCCTTGACCACGTAATGCATTGGTGACCAACAAATCTTCCAGGTATATTCTTTGGCCTTTCCAGGTACTAAACCGAATATAATACAATGCAAATCCCTGTATTTCAGATTTTATTTCTCCTGCTTTATTTTCTTCTTGTATAGTAGTTGTGGTTTCAGCTACAAATGCCCACCAAATTGGATTTGCTCCAAATCCACTATCGGTAAAATGTTCAAGCGACACCGTAACCTCATCAGGTGCTCGTTCATAAACTGCTAATTCTTTTACCAATTCCAATATTCTTGGGCAATCTTCTTTTTGTGCCCTTCTGATGGTTGTGTTTTGCATAGAAATATTTTAATTACTATCCGTAATATGGTATTATTTTTCTTTAGATAATAATACTGCTTTAAACTTTGCTTGTTTAATAGAACTTTTCACTTTATTTCACAATAGTCCACATTGTCCCTCCGACGATAGGAGGAGTCTAACTACCACAATTATAAGGTTTCCTCCTATCGTCGGAAAGACAAAGCATAGTTATTACTTTTTTATGATTACAAATTATTTTAGGCTCTTTGAATCAGTATTCACTTACTGTTAATGTGATTTCTTTTTTACCCTTGCGGGTATTAGCAAAAAGTGAGTAATTACGCAATGCCTTTTACCCCACCCTTCAGTCGCAGGTGATAACACCTTGCGACGGCTGCGCTGCAACACCTACACGGGCAAAACACCTTGCGACGGCTGCGCTGCAACACCAACACGGGCAAAAAAATGAAAAAAACATTTTGCTACCAATGTAGCAAATGCCGAAATGATAAAAAATGGTTTGCTACCAAAGTAGCAAACGCCAAAATGGCAAAAAGTAGTTTGCTACCTCAGTAGCAAATGATAAAATGGCAAAAAACGTTTTGCTACCGATGTAGCAAGTCTAATTTTAATGAAAAACGTTTTGCTACCGAATAAGCACGTCCTTTTTTGCACTACAGGTGCTTTTCATTTGCATTGACGTAAATAATGTAGGCTTTCGTTGACAAATATTGACGGTGGCGCAATGCCTTTTACCCACTCTTCAGTCGCAGGTGATAACACCTTGCGACGGCTGCGCTGCAACACCTACACGGGCAAAAGGTGTACTGCAAGTTATTCACGTTTTTCAATACGTGCAGTATAGTTGAAACTCGAAGAACGGGGACTGAATTTATTAAAGTGTGTCATAAGGAGCGTTAGGCAAATGAAGCTATTGAGGCAGGTTGGCTTTTGTGCGCCTGCCCCAAGTGCTTTATTTGGAGGTTGTCTAATTATTAGAAAAAGTCTTTTAAAAAAACACCGTAAAACTTGCCCTTGCAAAAAATGGTGTCCCGGGTGTAAAATGAATTTCTGAAACTGGTGCTGGTTCGTTTTGTAACCGGCTTTCTGTGTCAAACTGTGTTTCTTTCCATTTAGTATTTAAAACATTTTGAATGGATAAACCAGCTTCCCATCTTTTCTTTGAATAGTTAATAGCTGCATCTATAATAAAATATCCTTTTGCAATTGTACTATTATCTTCATTGGCTGGTCGGTTATCCATAAAGCGATAACGTAAGCTGCCATTCCATCCGTATTCTTTTCTGTAGGTAAATCCCCCTACACTTGAAAAACGTGGGGCTAAAGGCAAGTAACTATCTGATTTAGGAACATCTAATGCTCTTGGATTGGCAAGGCTAATATCAACATCGGCAAACAGGTTTTTTATCACTTCATACCTTGCTGAAACATCAATTCCAACCCTTCTTGTTTGACCGCCCGGCTCTACTACCCCTTCATCGCCAACATAAATAAATTCCTGGTCAAGCAACAAGTGCCAAAGGGCAGATTGCAACACTAATTTTTTGCTTAATTTAAAAATACCACCTACATCAGAACCCCATCCCGGTGGCAATACTTTTCTGCCAACCTGTTGCACTGCTACTCTTGTATCGTTGCTGTGGAAACCTCTGCCATTGTAAAAATATAGCTGCACATTATTATTAACCCTAAGATTGAAATTAAGTTTAGGGCTTACAAGAGTTGAGTTTGATTTTAATACTTGTGATGCTAACCTGTCGTTGTATTTGTTTGTAAAATAATCAGCTCTTACACCGGCTGTAATATCTAGGTTTTTAGAAACAGATAGCCTTTGTGCCCAATAAATTCCTGCGTTCATTTCTTTGATATCCCCAAGCATAATCCTGTTAGTAATGATACTCCTGTTTTTGGTTCTTGTTAGTTCAATGTCATTGACATCATCGTACCTTATCATAACACCTGCCTTAGTTTGCGTTTTGATGTTGCCTATCAGGTAGTCCTTTTGATAAGAGCCATTGTAACCAATCATGTTTCTGTCTTCACTTTGTCTAATTTGGTCACCATTTACAGGGTCTTCCTTAAAAAAAGTAAAGTTGGAGTACAACTTAAATTTGTTTTTGGTATAATAAACCTGATTACGCAATACTGCTCCATTTTTTAAATTGGTATGTATTTCTATGTTTGCATTATAACGGGAAGTTTCGCCACCTTCTGTATTATCAATTGCACCATAAAACCCTATACTGCCGTTTTCGACAGCCCGGTCGGGAATTTGACCCGAAGCATTCCATTTACTTGTAAAACCTGTTGTAGTTGCTGTTAATGTGCTATTACTGCTGATACTTCCGTGATACTTCAACATCCCATTAAAGCGGTTAAAGTTCTGAGGACTTTCAAAAAATCCTTTGGTAAAAGATGCTTCACCGGCAAAAAACAAACTCTGATTTCTTTTTTCCCTATTAGGTTTAATTAAGTTTATTCCTGTAATGCCCCTAAACGTTCCAAACTGTCCACCCTCTACTTTCATGAAACTGTTTTCCAAATAATCCTTTGTTTTGAACTCTACAAAACCGGCTGTAGTAAAGTTTCCTTTATCGGCAAAGTATGGACCTTTATTAAAGTTTATTTTTTCTATCAATTCAGGTATCACCCAATGCAAATCTGCATATCCCTGACCGTGTGCATGGCTTACCATGTTAACCGGAATGCCATCAACTGTAAGGTTAATGTCCGTACCGTGGTCTATATCAAAACCTCGAAGAAATATCTGTTCTGATTTGCCACCACCGGCATGTTGTCCTATAAATAAACCCGGAACCATCCTTAAAACTTCCTGCGAATTATTGATAGGTCGCAGGTGAATATCAAGGTCGCTAATGGTTTTAAAAACGCCATTACTGGCGGAAGCCAAAACTTTTATTTCTCCAAGGCTGGATATTTTAGTATCCATATAAACGATAGCTGTCTTTTCTGTAATGGTAAGCATCGAGATGTCAACTGATTTTGTTTCATAGCCTACACGGGTGATATTTAATTTGCTGACTGCTGCCGGTAAATTTTTAAAACTGATAAAGCCGTTTTCATCGGCTGATGCGTTGAAGGATAAATCTTCGCTTTGTGCATAAGCATCCGGAACAGGAATTTTTGAACTGGTGTTTACAATGTAAATCCCTTTAAGGGTATTTTGAGCATATGTCAAATTCCCTGCTAATAGCAAGCACAAAAACAAAAAGTATTTGAACCTCTTTGTAAAAATATACATGAGTATAAAAAGTTTAAGAATACAAAATGACAAATAGCACTAACAGTTGTGTCGAGCACAACATTGGCTAAATGAATTAATAATGATAATAAAATGTACTTAACAGCACCTGGGTGGGGGGAAATGTTTGTCTAAAGACAAAGAAGATACTTTATAAATTTTTGCTCCAAAATTCGGTTTCTCTATAAATAATTGAGGAATGATGTAAGAATTTTGTACAATTATATGGATGGAAACAGGCTCGGATGTTTTAGAGGTTAGGGGCACTTTATTGTTTTCTTCATCGTGTGCTGCTGTAGCAACTTCTTCTTCTGCATGGTGGTCACCGTGGTGGTGGTGGACTGTGGCGATATGTTCAGTTTTCCAAAAAATATGGGCAAGATCATCTTGCACTAATGGCAATACAGGCTTGCATATTGCAAATAGGTACAGTAGTAGAAGATAATATGCGGCAGTAGTTTTCACTGTAAGTCAATAAAATTAACCGGTTGGAAAATGGCTTTAATAGATACTTACGAAAAAAAAGTAAAAAGGGTTTTAATGTGTTATAGTTTTAGTATAGAGTAGTTTTTCTTGCCAATAAAGGAAAGTATATAGTGTGTTGGTAAAATTACAAATCTTTTGCATTTTGGCTTTGTTTCGGGGTATTGTGTCCCTGCAAATGTGCTGTTATGTGCGGTTGGCAATAAGAGACTTTGCACTGAATGTAGGCATTTGAATGTACTTAGGATGTCCAATAGGGTTACCGCTAACACAATGGTTGCAGGTATTGACAAATAGCAGCGACAATGATATCTGCTTAAAATTTGAAAAATAAAATAGGCAAATCTTGCAGGTGATAACACCCTGCGATGGCTGCGCTGCAACACCAATACAGGCAAAAGAACTATCTTAGGTTCAATTGATTCGTAACACAACCAACCACGGCGGAAAAGAGGAAAAAACCAATCAAATAAAACCAAATCCCATTAGTAGCAGCCGCTTTTAAAAAGTGAATTAATTAGGAACTGTTCCCAGCTTTACAGGGTTTTCTCTTTGAGCAATACTATAAACAGATATCCCGGTTTTAACCCAGGCAATCAAAAGATTGTTGTGGCAAATAACATCTGTAAATGATTCACCTGTTACAATGCTTATTTTTTTCGGAGTGTATGCTTCCTTTACGTTAAGTACCTGTAGTCCTTTGTCAGCAAGGCAAACATATAAGGTAGTATCCGTTAATCCTAAGCCGTAAGGTGCTTCCATGCCGATGAAATACGTTACAATAGGCTTTGAAATATTTTTTACATCATAGACATATAATCCAGGATTTGCAGTGCCACAAGTAGTACCACCTCTTAAAGTAACGTATGAAACTGAGTCGTTTGCCACTACAGGATCGCAACTACGTAAATGAAGCGCACTGCCTTTTAATACCGGGTTGTCAGGATTACTGATATCATAAATGAACATTCCATCGGTTCCTCCTACAAATAAATTATTCTTGTAAGAAAACAGTGTTTCAAGTTTGGTATTGGCTGCTCGGTAAACGCTTTTTTTGTGCACTGGTAATGCGGCATTGGTTACATCGAACACTTGAATTTGATAATCTTCTGCAACAAACAATCTGCCATTTGCTATGGCGAAACGTGCTAAAGATCCTCCTTTACCGCTGCCGCTTGCCTGGTTGGCGCCACCTTCTTTAGTACAGCTTAGAAATGGCAGAATGCTTACAATTAGAAACAATAAATTTTTATACATCATTAGTTTTTATAGCATGTATTACAAATAACAATGGAATCCATGACCCAACTTTTTACAACGCTGTCTGCTGGTATATCACACCTGTAATAACCCCTGCCTGGCGGGTCAGCTTTCTGGTAGTTTGTATTTAAATTTTGCAGCATACCGGGTAAGCGGCTTATTTCTTTTACAGAATTATTAGAAAAATTATATTGCAGCGTAACAAGATCATTAAAGTTGTTTGTATAGATGTACCCATCTTTTACTTCCACTTCACCACAGGCTTTCACCTGAATAAAACCTATTTTAATGGGGGCATTGGGATCACTATTATCTATTACATGAATGCCTTCGCCTGTTTCCACCTGCAGAATGTAATTGCCATAAACATATATTTTGCCTGCATTGGTTGTACCACGTTTAAGTGTAGTAGTTATTAATTTATAAGGAGCAATGGGTTCAAAAACCGGGGACCAGCCATAAACTTTAGTCATGCATCGATCAGAGAAATTACCCTCATATTTTTTCCAGCAACTACTCATAAAAAATAAGGCGGCAAACAAAATAATTTTCATACCGTCATTGACTGATAAAACTGAAAATTTGCTGCTTTAGTAAATTACTTATAAAAAATAGAAAGCATTTTGCCGCTATTGGTGTGGTCACCAACAGCGTTCAGTTTGAGGCTGATGATATGCAAGCCGCATAAAATTTAATATTGCGTTTGCGCCGTGGTTGGTGTTCTTCACCAACCACTACTCAGATGTGAATATAAACGGACTATTGATTAATTTAGCTAATGCTATTGAGCGATTACTATCCTGACTTCTTTACAGCTACCATTCTCGAATGGAAGAAATTGCTACAACCAGATAAATTGAAAGACGTCATTATAAATTCACTACGGTTTCTGGTACGAGAAAACCGGGTAAGGGTATATGCATACGTTATTATGGATAATCACATTCATATCATTTGGCAGGCGATGGCAGATCACATACCAAAGGATATTCAGTTATCTTTTATGAAATATACAGCCCAAATAATACTTAAGGAATTGCGGAATAACCATCCGCAGGTATTGGAGAAGTTCGTAGTGAAAGCAAGTGATAGAATGCACCAAATATGGGAACGAAGACCTTTGTGTATATCTTTATGGAATCAGCAGGTATTTAAACAAAAGCTAGACTATATCCACAACAACCCGGTAGAAGCGGGTATCTGTGAATACCCTTACAACTATAGGCATTCTTCAGCTTCTTTTTATTTTGGAAAAGATAATGAGTGGGATTTTTTATCTCATTATCAAGGATGAGTAGTATAAGTGGTTGGTGAAGAACACCAACCACGGCTAAAAAATTTAATATTGCGTTTGAGATTACTTACTTACCTTACTTATCTATTATTTCGCTTATGAAAATATTAATAACAACCGCACTAATCATTATCCTGTTTTCTTTTTCTACTTGTAAAAAAGACAGTAATACCGAAGACAAACTACCACCTGAAACAACTACAGGTGCAATGACTTTTGGTTGCAAGGTTAACGGGCAAATTTTTGTACCAAAAGACGGACGAGGAAGACCGGGGCTTTTTGTGCAATATGTAAACCTTGGCAATGGTGTTGGGGGAGGATGGTATTTAAATATCCCTGCTGTTAATTGGGAACCTCCTGACGTTCCTGCAGTTAGTATTACAACTGACAGCCTTTTTGTAAACGAAGGTATCACTTACCAATTCAAATATCGTAAAAAAGGCTTTCCAGGAGCATTCTATTCAAATGGACCTCAGTATAATGCATTAGATAATAACTCAGGTGAATTAAGAATAAAGAAATTCGACAGCATCAATAGAATTATTTCTGGAACTTTCTTCTTTACTGGTACAGATAATTCAAACGGACAAACAGTTAATATTACTGAAGGTCGTTTTGATATTCGTTATTAATCACAAAATTTAAATCAAAAATTATGAAAAAGATATTTCAACTCTTATTACTTTTCTGCGCCATCAGCACAGCAAAAGCCCAAACGTTTACTCAACCTGCATTTGCCGATGTGGACAATAACTACCGTACTTACGTTAACCAAGTATTTGGATCATTAGAAAGCAATAGAATTACAACAGGGCTACTTTCAGATTATGGTTTTGATTTTACCGACCCTAAAATTTATAATGGCTCTGTATTAGTGGATAGTACACTAATGGAGCAAGGCAT
>JANMZN010000114.1:0-4033 GCA_031383285.1 Segetibacter sp. | reverse complement strand
ATCTGTAAGTCCTTTCGTTCTTAGCAGTTCTACTAGCTGTTTGCGCAATCCTTTGTGCTGGTAAGTATCTATAAATCGATTCATGCTGTCACAAAATACCCTTTTAAGTACAGGCGTTACCGGTTGTCAATAAATTCCTTTTACCAAAAAACTTACTCAACCTTTTCTTATTGCAAAGTTAGGTGTTGGCCCCATCATCAATAACCCCCAAAATAAAAAAGCCCTGGTTGGAATTGTTCCAAACAAGGCTTTCAAATTGATTATGCAAAAATTGAAAATGAGGTTTATTTCAATTGTAGGTCGCTGATGATAGCTGCAATTTTACCATCCAGTTCTTGCTCCTTAGCTTCAAAAAGATCAGCACCGGGCAGATTGGTTTTTACACTAAAGTAAAACTTGATCTTTGGCTCAGTGCCACTTGGACGGGCTGATATTTTAGAACCGTCAGCCGTTATAAATTGAAGTACATTACTTTTCGGCAAGTCTATTACCCATGTTTCGCCTGTTTGCAAGTTTTTTCCAACCTTCATTTCATAATCCAACAACTGTACAACCGCAGAACCATTGATGGTTGAAGGAGGATTGTCACGATATCCTTTCAACATTTCTGCTATTTCTTCTGCACCGCGCATCCCTTTCTTAGTGATGGAAATCAATGATTCTTTGTAGAAGCCATATTGTACATAGATATCAACCAACTTGGCAAAAAGGCTTCGGCCTTCATTCTTTTCATAAGCAGCCATTTCGCATAAAATGGCAACTGCAGATATGGCGTCTTTATCCCGAACCTTATCACCAATCATCAAGCCATAGCTTTCTTCGCCGCCGATGATATAGTTTTCTTTATCCCCTATTTCCCTCATCTTCTCTGCTATCCATTTAAAGCCGGTCAATACATTGTAACATGCCACTTCGTTTTTGGCAGCTATTTCATCTATCAAATCGGTAGTAACGATGGTTTTGATGACCATATCGTTCGGTTGTGCAATTCCCTTCTTTTTCCGGGCTTCTATCATATAGTTAAAAGCTAGCACGGCAGTTTGATTGCCATTCATCAGTACCCACTCCCCGTTGGTATTTTTTATGGCAATCCCCACCCTATCGCTGTCAGGATCTGTTCCCAGCAAAATATCAGCATCCAATTCTTTGGCTTTTCTTACACCCATACTCATCGCCTCACTCTCTTCCGGATTGGGGTAAACTACCGTTGGGAAATTACCATCCGGAGTGGCTTGTTCGGCTACTACGTGAACATTGGTAAAGCCATATCTTTTAAGCACCTCAGGCATCAGTGTAATGCCGGAACCATGAATAGGTGTATAGACAATTTTCAAATCATGTTGCTTGGTGATCACATCCGGATAAATGCTCAAATCTTTAACCATATCAATATATGCATTGTCCATTTCCTGTCCAAGTATGGAAATATTGGCTTCGCCCCCACTCCATTGTACAGCATCAACTCCTGTGATGGCTTCTACTTCGGCTATCACGTTTTTATCGTGTGGTGGTACCAATTGCGATCCATCGCTCCAATATGCTTTGTAACCATTGTATTCCTTGGGATTGTGCGATGCAGTACATACCACACCCGCCTGACAACCCAAATGCCGGATGGTAAAAGACAACTCAGGTGTTGGCCGAAGGGCTTCAAAAAGAAAAACTTTCAAGCCGTTGGCAGCAAAAACATTGGCGGTTGTTTCAGCAAAAAACCGGCTATTGTTTCTACAGTCATGCGCTATCGCAACTTTTATTTCGGCTGCTCCATGTACTTTTCTCAGGTAATTGGCAAAGCCTTGGGTAGCCATGCCTACCGTATATTTATTCATTCTATTGGTACCTACACCCATTATGCCGCGTAGTCCACCGGTTCCAAACTCCAGGTTACGGTAAAAAGACTCTGCCAGTTCTTCACCACCGGCATTTTGCATACGGATTATTTCATCTTTGGTTGCCTGATCATAATGTCCATTCAACCATTCATTTACCTTTTGAAGGATAGCAGCATCCATTTGATTTAGGTTTTAGTATTTATGTTATTGTTTAAGAAGATGGCGAATTTACAAACCATTATCTAACTGCCATCGTTTCCATCTATTTGAATCGAAAAAAATAGTCAATTTAAATAAATCATCCATTCTTTCTGTAAGAATACGGGAAATTTTGCAGTTGAAATTCTAATAATTACAGCATAAACAATTCAAGCAAACATAAAGCATGCTGTTTCCGGTGTAATATTTAACTTACAATGGTAATTAAAACAAAAATGCACAACTTTTTCGTGGATCCCTCTATTGCCAAAGCCAAAACATTGGATACTTCGTTTTATACCGATCCTGTCATTTTTGAACATTGCAAAGAGAAAATTTTTGCAAGAACTTGGCAGTTTATTGGGCATGTTGGGCTTGTTAAACAAAAAGAAGCAATACATCCTTTTACTTTATTGAAGGAGTACTTGAATGAACCCCTGGTGCTTACAAGAGATAAAGAAGATAAAATATCCCTGCTGTCGAATGTTTGTACCCATCGTGGAAATATAATTGCGGAAAACCCTTGCAAACAGCCCCACCTGCGTTGCAGGTATCATGGTAGAAAGTTTCAACTGGATGGGCAATTTTTATCAATGCCAGAGTTTAAAGAAGTAGAAAATTTTCCAGCTGCTGAAGACAACTTGCATAAGCTGCCGCTGTTTGAATGGGGCAATTGGCTGTTTACTTCCTTAGGCCAACAAACGCCACCTGAAATATTTTTAAAAGATATGATGGACAGAGTAAGTTGGATGCCTCTAAAGGATTTTGTATTTGAACCCGGCAGAACCCGATCCTTTCAAGTAAATGCGCATTGGGCTCTTTATTGCGAAAATTACCTGGAGGGTTTTCATATTCCGTTTGTACATCCCGGCCTCAACAACATCATTGATTTTGGAGACTATGCAACAGAACTGTTTTTCCCCTATTCCAACTTGCAGGTAGGGATGGCAAAGTCGGGTGAGGACTGTTTCGATCTTCCACCGGATTCACCGGACTATGGAAAGAACATAGCAGCGTACTACTTTTGGGTATTTCCCAATATGATGTTCAATTTTTATCCCTGTGGATTATCGGTCAATGTGGTTGAACCGGTATCCATCAGTCAAAGCAGGGTACTGTTCTACTCTTATGTTTGGGATGAAACAAAACTGAGCAAAGGTGCAGGCGCAGAACTGGATAAAGTAGAGATGGAAGATGAAGAAATTGTAGAACAAGTGCAGGTTGGTATTCGGTCGAGGTTTTATAAACATGGAAGATATTCGGTAAAAAGAGAACAGGGAACGCACCATTTTCATCGGATTATTTCGGAATTTATGAATCAATAAAACGAGTTATTGCAATGACAGCAACCGAAAAATTACTTCGGAACTTATGTTCACAAAATTTAAAATAGCTGCTTATAAATTAATGCTGCTTACCGGCGGCTGATTTTTAAATAGCCATAACAATAAAATTTTAAAAAATGGCACAATTAAAACCCAAGCTTGGCCTATGGGCGTCTGTATCCATCGTAGTTGGTACTGTGATTGGCAGTAGCATTTTTATGAAGCCCGCTACGATGGCCGGTCAGTTGGGTTCGCCGCTTCTATTGCTTTTGGTTTGGATTGTAGCAGGCGTGGTTTCTATGTTTGGCGGCATGATCAATGCTGAGATTGGTTCAGCCTTTCCAAAAACAGGTGGTCAATACATTTATTTTCGATTTTTGTATGGCGATTTTTTAGCGTGGTTATATGGGTGGGCCGGGTTTATTGTAATTAACACAGCATCTATTGCAGGCATTGCTTTCATTTTTGCCCAATACACAGGATATTTTATAGAATTGCCCAATCTTCCATCGCATATTGAACACGCTTTTGCGCTTTCGATTCCCTTTATTGGCAGGTTTTTTCCGCTTGAAAATTTTGGAGTAAAATCCCTTGCCATTGGACTAATTCTGCTCGTAACATTTATCAATGCCAAAAGCCTGAAAGCGGCGGGTGCAGTGCAGGTACTATTTACCATAC
>JANMZN010000092.1:0-5044 GCA_031383285.1 Segetibacter sp. | reverse complement strand
AGAGGTTGTCTCTAGTAATGAAGAATTGCAAACAGTAAATGAAGAACTAGAAACGTCAAAGGAAGAAATAGAGTCTGCTAATGAAGAACTCACCACTACCAATCAGGAACTGCAAACCCGAAACGACCTGCTCAACGAAGCTTACAATTATTCTGAAGCGCTATTAGCCACCCTACACGAGCCCCTGCTTGTGCTAGATAAAAATCTTCGTGTAAAATCTGCCAACAAAACTTTTTATAAAATCTTTAAAGTAAATGAGGAAGAAACGGAAGGCGTTCTTCTTTATGATTTAGGAAATAAACAATGGAATATTCCGCGATTACGCGAACTACTCGAAGATATCCTTCCTAAAAATTCTCATTTTCACGATTTTGAAATCATACACACCTTCCCGCTTATTGGCGAAAAAATAATGCTACTCAATGCTAGCCGCATTGTTCAGAAAGCCAACCACGAAGCATTAATTCTGCTAGCTATAAATGATGTTACTGATGTGAATAAGAAAGCACTCGAACTTCATGCCGCAGAAAACAAATACCTCAGCCGCTTTCAACATCTGCTGCTGCAAACACCGGTAGCCATTGCTATTTATCGTGGCAGCAATTACGTAGCTGAACTCGTCAACGATTTGGCTTTGGAAATACTTGCTAAAGACAAGAACATAATAGGCAAACCCCTCTTTCAATCAATGCCTGAATTGGAAAGCCAGTTGAAGCCAGCTTTTGATATAGTAATACAAAGTGGTATTCCTTTTCATGCCAATGAATACGAAGCAACACTTATAAGAAATGGTAAAAACGAAAAAGTATATTTCAAAACAATTTTTGAACCAATACGGGAAGATGATAATACTATCTCAGGTGTAATAGTGGTAGCTATTGAAGTAACCGACCAAGTAATTGCCCGCAAACAAATTGAAGATAGTGATAAGCGGTATAACATGATGGTGATGCAATCGCCATTTGCTTTTGCCGTACTTAAAGGAAAAGACATGGCAGTTACTCTTGCCAATGACAGTATAAAAGAAATGTGGGGCAAAGGAAATAAGATAGAAGGCAAACCATTGACTGAAGTTTTACCGGAGATAAAAGGACAGGGATTTATGGAATTGCTTGATGGAGTTTATACCACCGGCATTCCTCACTCCGCTAATGAAATACTTGTACAGTTGAAGCGCCATGGTAAAATGGAAGATGTGTATTTTAATTTTGTTTATCAGCCTTATCGTGAAACAGATGAGAGTATTTCAGGTGTAGCAATAATAGCCCATGAAGTAACTACTGAGGCAATTGCAAAAAGAAGGGTAGAAGAAAGCGAGAAAAAATTTAAACAGCTAGCTGAATTAATGCCACAAAAAGTATGGACTGCCGATGCAGAAGGCAATAAAACTTATTTTAATCAAACATTTCTTGAATATACCGGACTAACTTATGAAGAAATAAAAAATGGGGGATGGATAAAAATTATTCATCCCGATGATTTTGAAGAAAACGAAAAAAGATGGCAGCAATCCATTGCCACAGGCAACAACTTTGAGAATGAAAGCAGATTTCTACGTAAAGATGGAAAGTTTTTGTGGCACCTTACTTTAGCAGTTGCTTTAAAAGATGAGCAAGACAAAGTAATACTATGGATAGGTTCTAAAACAGAAATTGAAGAGCAGCGAAAACAAAAGGAATTACTAGAAGATGCAGTGAGCAATAGAACTGCTGAATTAAAGCAATCCAACCAAGAACTTATAAAAATAAATAAAGAGCTCGAAGCATTCACCTATGTTTCTAGCCACGATTTGCAAGAGCCTATTCGCAAAATTCAAACCTTTGCCGGCAGAATTTTAGAAAAAGAAAATCAAAACTTATCCGATAAAGGAAAAAATTATTTTCGCCTCTTGCAGGATGAAGCCCAAAGAATGAAATCACTCATTCAGGATTTACTTGCCTTCTCTCAATTAAATATTGCTGATCGAAAATTTGAAATTACCGACCTCAACATCATTGTAAAAGAAGTAATTAATGAATTTGCCGAAGCAATTGCTGAAAAAAACGCTGTAATAGAAGTGAAAAAAAATTGCAAAGTCTATATTATTTCTTTTCAGTTTCGCCAACTCATGCACAACCTGATTAGCAATGCACTTAAATTTTCAAATCCAAAAACACCGCCTCATATTACAATAGAGAGCCGTAATATAAAATATAATAAATTAAATGTGCCCAACCTCCCTCCTCAAAAAGAATACTGCCACATCAGCATTACCGACAATGGTATTGGATTTGAAAAAGAATTTGCTGAAAAAATATTTGAAGTATTTCAAAGACTCCATGGCAAAGAAGAATACAAAGGCACAGGCATAGGACTTGCTATTGTAAAAAAAATAGTTGAAAACCACAGCGGCATTATTTCGGCAACAAGCGAGCTAAACAAAGGAACTACATTCAACGTTTACATTCCTGCATGAAAAAGATAACAAAAACAATCGAAAACAGAAGTCGAAAATAAAAACCTTAGCAACTTTAGCAGCTTCAAAAATTACCGAAAGAAAATGGATAACAATCCCTTATTAATACTTCTTGCTGATGATGACGAAGGTGACCGTCTTCTCTTTACAGAAGCATTCTTAGAATTAAAAATTAAAACCATTGTTGAAACCGTCAACAATGGAGTAGAATTAATGCAATGGCTTAATGAAAAACAAGGACAGTTGCCCCACCTACTTTTCCTTGACCTAAATATGCCTCTCAAAAACGGGTTAGCATGTTTAAAAGAAATACGAAGCAATGAAAAGCTAAAAAATATTCCCGTAGCTATTTATTCCACATCCGACAACGAAATGGAAATGGAAGAAACCTTCCGCAATGGAGCAAACGTTTACATTACAAAGCCATCTGATTTTAATATCCTAAAACAAGTTTTAGAAAAGGCAGTAATGGCTGCATATCAATATCAACAGGTGGGTATGAAAAAGGAAAATTTTTTGCTCAAGATTTAATGAAGGACATCACTCCGAAAGCTACCCCATTTGCAAAGATTTTTTTTTGTAACGCTCAATAACAACGGACACGGCACTAAAAGGACTAGTGCGGACTTATTATTGTGTAGCGTTCAAAGTAAATCGCTTTGAACAAAGTATATCCGAACTACGGTTGTGCCTCAGACGAACAGCAGCACTGCATATAATGAGTTTGCTGCAAGGGGGGCTGGACATTGGAGTAATGGGCATTTGAGCAATTGGGATTTTCGCAACTGTGCTTCATCTGGGCTGGACAAACATCGCTGAGCTTTTGTTTGTTAATTTGTATTTTTTTATATCTTCATTGGACAGCGGTTTCAGGCGGACACAGTGCTAATACCAGCCCTGACAGCAAGCTATGGACGATGTTGGATATTATGCAGTCCGCTGTATGATTGATAAAATAAGAATTTTAAAGCCATAGGCTATGGTTAGTCCTAATTAAAAAGTATTTTAGCATTTTAGTTTCTATTTTACTTTATCTCAAAAAGTATATTTATTTTAGAATTTATTGATTAGAATGAATATGACTAGTAAAAATGCTTCCATTTCTCTTCTACTACTTATAGTAATAGTCATGAACAGCTGTAATAAAAAGGAGACAAATCAGTCAGAATTTGATAGCAATCCGACTTTTTCAGACGAATTTAATGGGTAACGTTAGATTTTTCAAAATGGTCTATTGACAATGAAAAGTATAGAACCGATGAGGTTCAATGTTACACTAAGGATGATAAAAATGTGAAAATAACAAATAGAAAGTTCCATCGCATGGTACGGTTACAAAGCTCGATCGCACTACCATCTATAATGTTCAAACTCACAACCATCTTGTGGCATAACTGTTGTTGATAAATAATAAATAAATACAAAAACCAATGAGTGAACATTATTACAATACAAAAGACCTGTCAAAGTTTGGCAATGTATCAGACTTTCAGAAAAACCTAGGCGAAAAGTTTTTTGCTTATTATGGAGAAGTTTTTAAAGACAGCGAATTAAGTGCCCGTGAAAAATCATTGATTGCTTTGGCAGTTGCTCATGCTGTTCAATGCCCCTATTGCATTGATGCTTACAGCAGTGATGCTTTTGAAAAAGGATGGAGCGAAGCCCAGATGATGGAAGCTGTTCATGTATCCTGCGCAATTCGTGGCGGAGCTTCATTGGTACATGGCGTGCAAATGATGAATAAGGTAAAAGAAATAGCAATGTAATTATGAAGTCATTATTAGCAGACCATAATAAGCTAGCAATTGCCGGAGAGCAAATAGAAATTCTTGAGCACGGACAATCGGGTGATTATATTTTAATTCCCTTTCAGCAAAAGCTGGAGGAAAATGGATTATATCCTTTAAAGCCAACCAGCATAGAAATTTTCCAGATTAATATTGGCAAAATGTGCAACCAGGTGTGCAAGCACTGCCATGTAGATGCCGGACCCGACCGCAAAGAGATCATGACCAAAGCAACCATGCAGCAATGTTTGGAAGCGTTAAAAAATAATCCATCTTTAAAAACGATTGACCTTACCGGCGGTGCCCCGGAAATGAATTCCAATTTCAGGTGGTTCGTAGAAGAAATTAAGAAATTGGACAGGCATATTATTGTACGTTGCAATCTCACCATTATTTTGGCCAATAAAAAATATCATGACCTTCCGCAATTTTATAAACAACATCACATTGAAGTAGTTTCTTCTCTTCCTTTTTATACACAAGACAGAACAGACCGGCAACGTGGTAAGGGTGTATTTGAAGAAAGCATCAAAGCCTTGCAAATGCTAAACGGAGTTGGATATGGAAAGGAAGGCACCGGCTTAATATTAAACCTTGTCTATAATCCCGCAGGTGCATTTTTACCGCCATCACAAGAAGCATTAAAAAGGGAATTTAAGAATGCATTAATGGGTAAATACGGAATTGAGTTCAATAATTTATTTGCCATTACCAATCTTCCTATCAGCCGTTTTTTGGATTATCTTTTGCAAACGGGCAATTATGAAAATTATATGGAGAAATTGGTGAATAGTTATAACCC
>JANMZN010000086.1:0-9380 GCA_031383285.1 Segetibacter sp. | reverse complement strand
GTCGAAGATAAGAATGAGCAAATTAGTTACTTAAGATCCAAAGCAATTAATCTGTTGACCCAAAAAGCTGCTGAGGTATTTTGTAACAATCAAGCGGCTATACTCGATGGCGAATTCAATGACACTTTATTGGATTCAATTGAGCGAGATTATGATTCACTGAAAGATGTTATGCTAATTTCAAACGAAAAAATCTACAACCATGATACGGTATTAGAGGTAGAAATTGCAGGTTATAATGTGATGTCCGAGTTACTCAATTTGTTTGTGCCAGCATTACTAAAACAAAAGCCCGATCATAAAGATGAAAAAATTCTTAAGCTTTTTCCGCTTCAGTTTACAGGATTTAAGGACACAGAATCTCCATACGAAAAAGTCTTAAATGCAATTGACCTTATTTCAGGTATGACAGATTTATATGCAACTGAAATGTATCGGAAGTTAAAAGGTATTGATATACCCCAGCACAGGTAATTTTCCTTGCTTTCAAAATATTTTTCAGATACTTTGCTACCCAAATGTTCTTTTCATTTTAATTAAAGAGGATTTTCTTTATCATAATCATCGATAGGCGGTGACTGGTGAATAAGATCATCCAAATCTAATTCATCGCTTGTTGTTTTGGTTGCAATACTATTGTGTGATAATTCGTCCAGATCCCTCTCCTCATCAATGTCATTTTCTGTTTCATTTATAACCGAGGAGCTATGTGACAACTCATCAAGATCCTGCTCCTCATTTGATTTGTATGGAATGTCCATTTTTTCTTTTGAATGAGCATCCTGTTTCTCTGTGATTAATACGCCTTCAGCAGCAGTACTTTTAGTTACATTTTCATCGTTTTCAAAGCGCTCAGTGGAATCCATCTCAATTTGTGCCATTTGGGGCTCTAAGTTTTGGTCAGACGATTTGACCAGATTATCATTATTCATACTAGTTGTTTTAGCTTTAACAATGTATAAAAACTATGCCCCATTAAATATGTCCAATGTCCTTTTTTCCTATTTTGCATCCAATAGAAAAGAAAATATTTTTCAGAGAGTCGTAATAATCGGATTGTATATAGACATTTTTATAAATTTTTCTTGGATTTGGTGAACTTTAAGCATTTTATTTATTTGATTTTCAATATTTTAGAACTATTATTGAAGTAATAATGAGAAAAAGCTGATAAAAGTTTTCGTTCTTTAAATTCTTCGCCTTACCTTTGCCGTCCGTAAAAATTTAAAATTAATGGCAAACCATAAAGCTACCAAAAAGGATGTGCGCCAGGCAGCTAAGCGTAGAGATCACAACCGTTACTATGGCAAAACTACTCGTAATGCTATCCGTGACATAAGAGCTATATCTGAACCAAAGGATTTCGCTGAGAAACTTCCTGATGTAGAGTCAATGATAGATAAACTTGCAAAGCGTGGTGTAATTCATAAGAACAAAGCAGCAAATCTGAAAAGTAAATTAGCAAGAAAAACTGCTGGCGTAAAAGCATAAGGTTTTTTATGTTGAATAATATTGATCCCGCTAACCAGCGGGATTTTTTATGTTCTATTGATTTTCACACTAGTAATTCTTAATTGGGTTTTCTCATTCAATTGTATGTCACATTCACAACACCTACAAAAGTCACCTGCCCCTGCATTGGTATTTTTGGCATTTGCAGGATTATACATCATTTGGGGATCCACCTATCTCGGAATATTATTTGCGCTCGAATCCTTTCCACCTTTTTTATTGGTTGCATTTCGTTTTCTGATTTCAGGTTCTTTGTTGCTTACTTATTGTCTGATTATGGGAGAGAAATTGCCTTCAATTAAATCTACTTTAATAATTGGGGCTTCTGGGTTTCTAATGTTGTTCATTGGCAATGGAGCTTTGACCTGGGCTGAACAGTACCTTCCTAGTGGGTTGGCTGCTATAATTATTTCTACGCTGCCACTGTGGTTCGTTGTGCTAGAAAAAAACAATGGGCTTACCATTTCTCAAACAAAATAATTATACTGGGAGTATTAGTAGGATTTGCTGGTGTGTTTATGTTGTTTTCGGGCACAGGATCGGTTAGTATTTCAGGAAATAGGATGCAGATGATCAGTTTCGGTGTTCTTATTGTAAGTACAATATGCTGGGCCGTTGGGTCTATGTATTCAAAGTATAAACCAGTTGAAGGATCTACTTACAATGTAAGCCGCTATTCAAATGCTAACTGCAGGTATATTGTCATTAGGTGTTGCTTTGATGTTAAGTGAACAAAAGGGCTTTGAATTCAGCAGTATATCGCCTAAATCTTTTTGGGCATTATGGTATCTTGTAATCATGGGTTCTTTGGTTGGCTACTTGTCTTATATATGGTTATTAAGTGTTAGGCCACCATCCTATAGTAGGTACCTACGCATATGTAAACCCTGTAGTAGCTGTTTTGCTAGGTTGGTTTATAGTTGGAGAGGCGATTACAAAGCAGCAAGCATTTGCTTCAGGCATAATTTTGATTGGAGTTGTCCTTGTTAACTTACCCAAACTCAGCCAAAATAATAAGGCATATAACTGATAGCCAGATTTTCTTGAAATAATTTTAACCTTTAATTTTTGATACCAATTGTAATTGATTTGGGTTGTGGTGTTCGGAGATTAATCCAAACTTTAAGTCTATGGATACCCTAATTACGAAACCGGTTTTTCATCCATCAGTCGAGTTCGAAGTTGATACACTCATTTTTAATGAACAATGTACGATCGTTCATGTGCAGTATTATGGATATGGCCCAATACGTATTTGGGCATCTACCTTTTTAGTACAGGATAATGGGATAAGGAAAAAATTATTGCAGGCGTACAACATTAGCTTATATCCCGTGTGGAAAGAAATTCGTTTTGGACATCGCTTTACATTGCTATTCGAAGGGATAGATAAAGATTGCCAACTTTTCGACTTGTTTGAAGATATTCCCGAACCTGATGGCTTTTATATTCAAGGCATAGAGCGAAATGAGACGGATGTTTATTGGCTTAGTATTAATGAAGAAAATTGACACTACTTACCGGTCATTTCTTCTTCTTTTTCAAGCATTAGGTAAGCTTTAATAAAACCATCCAAATCTCCGTCCATAACCGGTCCTACATTACCAACTTCATAATCTGTTCGGTGGTCTTTAATCATTTTATATGGATGAAAAACATAGCTCCGGATTTGACTTCCCCATTCAATTTTTTTCTTTCCTGCGTTGGCGGCATTTTTAATTGCCTCCCGTTTCCGCATTTCTTCTTCATACAACCTGCTTTTCAGCATTTTCATAGCTTTCTCTCTGTTCTCTCCTTGTGTGCGTGCTTGCTGGCACTCAACTATAATCCCTGAAGGTTTGTGTGTAAGTCGTACCGCTGTTTCTACTTTGTTTACATTCTGTCCACCGGAACCGCCGCTTCTAAAGAATGCCCATTCTACATCAGCCGGATTTACCTCAATTTCAATAGTATCATCAATGAGTTGGTAAACATAAACGCTTGCAAATGATGTATGTCTGCGGGCATTGCTGTCAAAAGGCGAAATTCGAACCAATCGATGAACGCCACTTTCAGCTTTTAGAAAACCATAAGCAAATGGACCTTCGAACTGTAGTGTTGCACTTTTTATTCCAGCGCCATCTCCATCTTGTAGATCAAGTTCTGTTACATTCCATCCTTGCTTTTGCCCATACATACGGTACATGCGGAGCAGCATCTCAGCCCAATCCTGACTTTCTGTACCTCCTGCGCCGCTATTTATTTGTACGATGCCTGGCAGTTCGTCTTCAGGCTGGTTAAGGGTGCTTTTAAACTCTGCTTCTTCGATAGAGAAAATAGCATGTTGATATGCTTCTTTTGCCTCTTCTTCTGAGGCTTCTCCGGATTTCCAAAAATCAAATATTACTGCAAAGTCTTCTACAGCAGATTCAACAGCCTGGTACATCTTTGTCCAATACTCGCTAAGTTTGATTTCTTTTAGTATACCAGTGGCCCTTGCATTATCATCCCAAAAACCGGGTGATAGTGAAAGAATTTTGTCATTGTCTATTTTAGACTGGCGATTATCGACGTCAAAGAAACCTCCTTAGGACACCTACGCGATCCCGTAAATCTTTGATTTGCTCTATTGTCATAATACTAAGGGAGAATTATATTGTTTATAAAGTAAGCAAATGTAGTTGTAAAATAAACCCAAGTGTATTTTTATTTTTAATAAACAAGGGCAAAGAAAATGCTGAGTTTATTTTAGCATTAAAATGATTAATAATTACCAGATAAAATTCACGGCAAATAAAGATTGCGTTAAGGTGCTTTTTCTAAAGTCATTATTAGACACCAGTTATTTTTTTAAAGGGTAAATTTTTATTCCTTGATTATCTTTTCTATTTTTCGAAAAATTTTTAATAAAAAAGCTTTTCTGCGGCTAAAAAATAATGAAAATGAAAAATGTATTAATTGGGTTTAGTGTTTTATTAATGGGAACAATTGTTAGTTGTAAAAAGGGGGAAGATGGGCCCGGTCTTAAAGAAGTTGTTTTTTCCGCAACGGGTAATATTGCAACTATCAAAACAAAGATGGATGAGTTTCGATTAGCAATGGGAACAAATTTAAATGTTACTGTAAGTGGTGCAGACCCAGGTGGGAGGCGTGAAATTAGTTGGGATGATATTCCATCGCTACAAACCAATACAAATAATTTTCCGGCTGATTTTTTTGCGAGTACCGATGCGGCTTTACCAGATATGAGGAAGAGTGGTTTTCAATTGATTGATCAATTGGGAACTATTGGTTTCAGAGTTGATAGTAGTAAATTCTCCCAAATTGATCCTAGCTACAGCAGCCAAATCAGCGCATTTAGTGGGATAAAAACTTTCGCTAATTTAAATGACAATGTTACAGAAGCTGAGTTTAAGGTGCCAGGTACTAATAATCGGGCTTATGTAAAAGGTGTGGGTATCGTTTTCGTTGATGTAGATGACAACACAAGCACTACGGTTGAGTTTTTCAATGAGTTTGTAAGTTTTGGTATTTATCAGGTACCTGCTAAAACAAGTGGGTCCAATTTTTCATTTTTGGGTGTTCAATTTCCTGACGAAGAAGTTTTGAAAGTCAGAATAATGTCTGGAAATGGAAAATTAGCAGCGGGCACTTTCGACATTTCCACAGGTAGTTCCAGCAATGCAAAAGATATTGTAGTTATTGATGATGTTATTTACAGCGAACCTAAACAATTTTGATAGGTTAATAGTCATCATTGGTTATTTGTAAAAGTTTTGACTCCAATAAAATTATTAGGTTTGCAATAATTACAATTTTGAACGATACCTTTATTACCTTTTCCAATAACATCTTAAAATGATTTTTTGCCATGATAATAAATAGGAGAGTACAGACCCTTGACGAATTTACCCTTCAGCAATTGAGGGAATTTCCTCAAGCTACTGGTGAGCTAAGTATGCTTTTGAGAGATATTGGGCTTGCTTCTAAAAGGGTAAATGTTGAGGTGAATAAGGCTGGACTTGTTGATATTTTGGGTGATGCGGGTAGTGTGAATGTGCAGGGAGAAGATGTAAAGAAATTGGATGTTTTCGCAAACAATCAATTTATCGGAGTTACCCGTCATGGCATAAGTTGTGCTGGTGTAGGAAGTGAAGAAAATGACGACATTGTCGTTTTTGATGATGAGGTTAGTAACAACAGTAAGTATGTTTTGTTAATGGACCCTTTGGATGGAAGCGGCAATATTGATGTAAATGTCTCCATTGGTACCATTTTTAGTATTTATAAAAGGGTTAGCGAAAGGGGAAAGCCAGTTGTTTTGGCTGATTTTTTACAACCCGGTAATATGCAGGTGGCGGCTGGCTACATCATTTATGGTTCAAGCACTATGTTGGTTTATGCAACAAAAAGGGGGGTAAATGGTTTTACATTGGATCCAAGCATTGGTGAATATACATTGAGCCATCCAGATATTAAATGTCCGGACAACGGTAAAATCTACTCAGTTAATCACGGAAATTTCTTTCAATATGATGAAGGAGTGCGCAAGTATATAAACGTTTGCCAGCAAAAAAATAAGGATAGTGGCGGTCCATACACTCAGCGATACATTGGTAGCATGGTAGCAGATGTTCACCGTAACTTGATTAAAGGAGGTATTTTTATGTATCCTGGCACAACTGATAAACCATCAGGGAAACTTAGATTGCTGTATGAGTGTAATCCATTAGCATTTCTGGTAGAAAAGGCTGGTGGTAAAGCAACTGATGGGCACCAAAGAATTCTCGATATTAATCCAACAGAACTGCACCAACGTGTACCGCTATTTATTGGTAGTATGAAAATGATGGATGAATTAGAGACCTTCACCAGAATGGTTAAATAAGAATGAACAATAAAATTATAGAGGTACAAAACCTCGTGAAAAAATATGGGGACTTCGAGGCAGTAAAAGGGATAAGCTTTTCTGTTCCCCAAGGTGAAATATTTGGTTTGCTCGGTCCTAATGGAGCCGGTAAAAGTACTACACTAGAAATTATTGAAACCTTACGTACTAAAACTTCAGGTAAAGTATTTGTTGATGGCCTTGACCTGGATAAACAGCCAAATGAAATAAAGAAAATAATAGGCGTTCAGCTTCAGACTTCAGGCTATTATCCCGGACTAAATCTTAGCGAATTGATAAAATTGTTCGGCGGACTGTACAATCAAAAGGTAGATGTAAATGAAATGCTTAATCTTGTAAATCTAAAAGATAAAGCAAAGGCTAAGTATAAGGAACTTAGTGGTGGACAAAAGCAACGATTTTCAATTGCAACCACTTTAATCAACAGACCTAAAATAATTTTTTTAGATGAACCAACCACCGGTTTAGACCCACAGGCTAGAAGAAACCTATGGGATTTGATCAGGGATATAAGAACAAAAGGAACAACAGTCATAATGACAACACATTATATGGACGAGGCTGAAGTCTTATGTGACAGGGTCGCAGTAATAGACAGTGGCAAGATAATTGCCATTGACACCCCGGATAAAATGGTTGACGATCTTGTTGCTTCCGGATTTGAAAGAACAAAAGAAGTAAAAGCGGCAACTCTTGAGGATGTATTTATTCAATTAACAGGAAAATCGCTTCGTGAAGAATAATAATTTTTAATTTAACAATCACCATTAATACAAAAATGAAAAAATCAATTCTACTTTCAGCTATTTGCATACTTTCTATTTCAATGTATGCCCAAACAAAAAAACCGGTTACAAAAAAACCGGCTCCTAAAACAACTGCATCTGCTCCGCTAACATTAAAAACCACTAATGATAGTTTGAGTTATGCTTTTGGTATTTCACTTGGTCAATACATGAAATCTCAAGGTGTTACCGATTTAAATTATGTGATGCTAACAAAGGCTATTTCACAGTCTTTGAAAGGTGAGACGCCTCTATTGGATATGAATCAGGCAAATCAATTGATGGGCCGTCTATCAGAGAACAAAAGTAAAGTAGCTGCAGAAGCGGAGAGAAATGCAGGACAAGCTTTCCTTGATGTGAATAAAAAGCGTGAAGGTGTAAAAGTTACAGAAAGTGGACTTCAATACGAGGTTATTACTCAGGGAAAAGGGCCAATCCCTACAAGAGAAGATACGGTAAGTGCGCACTATGCAGGCTCCTTAACCAACGGAAAGGAGTTTGATAATTCCTACAAAAGAGGTGAACCATTGACAATACCTGTGTCAGGCGTAATTCCTGGTTGGACAGAAGCGCTTACTATGATGCCTGTTGGCAGCAAGTGGAAACTATATATTCCATCAAGTATTGGATATGGAGATTATGGAGCAGGGCAAGATATTCCAGGAGGAGCTACACTTGTTTTTGAGGTTGAGCTGCTTGCCATTACCAGCAAGAAATAATCTTTAGATAGCTGGAATGAGATACAATTCTAATAGCATTTTTATATTTTAAAAGAGGAAATGATGGCTGAAACTGTTCCCGATGTTAGATATCCTATTGGTAAGTACTTTACTGTTCCATTCTCTGAAGAGCAAAAAGTATTATGGCTAAGAGATATAAAATTTTTACCGCAGGATATTGAAATTGCTTTGCAGAATTTGGATGAGTTTCAGCTTGATACCCCTTATAGAGAAGGTAGTTGGACTGTAAGGCAATTAGTGCATCATGTAGCAGACAGTCATATGAATGCCTATATCAGGTTTAAACTAGCTATATCAGAAAACAATCCTTCCATAAATGCATATGAGGAAAAAGTATGGGCAAATATGGGAGATGTATTTTCTGTTCCAACGAATGTTTCTGTAACCTTGCTGCACGCATTGCATGTACGGTGGGCAGCATTTATAGAAACAATAACTGAAGAACAATTCCAACGTAAAGTATTCCATCCTGAACACAAAAGAGAAATGTCGCTTTGGTTCTTATTGGGTTTATATGCCTGGCATTCTAGACATCATCTAGCACATATTAAAACATTAAAAGAGCAGAAAGGGTGGTAAATAATGAAACGAATAATGATCTTAATTGGGAGGTACTTTCTACAAAGTACCTTTTTCATGATACATGGTTAAAGGCTCGAATAGATAAATGTATTCGTCCTGATGGTAAAATTGTTGATCCATATTATGTAATGGAGTACCCTGAATGGGCAGCAGGTTTTGGAATCACTGAGGATAATAAAATCCTAATGGTAAAGCAATACAGACATGCCCTTGGTGAGGTTTGTATAGAATTGCCCGGAGGATGTGTGGACGCTACAGATAAAAGTCTTGAATTTGCAATTAGGAGAGAGTTTCTTGAAGAAACGGGTTACGCATTTGAAGCTGTTGAGTATATTGGCAAAACATCAGCTAATCCATCCACTAATGCAAATTGCCTTCATATGTTCTTGTTAAGTGGCGGCAAAAAAGTGCAAGAACAGGAATTGGATCAGAATGAAGAAATACAAGTGCTGACCCTTGATTTCTTAGAGTTGAAAAAACTTCTCGACGAAAACGGAATCATGCAATCTATGCATATTACGTGCATCTATTATGCTTTGCAGAAGCTAGGGAAAATGACTATAAGTTGGTAAGATACTTCTCGGCTTTAACCCACATTGCAGCAAAAGCCCGCTCAATTGTTAAATTTTGGAAATAGAGGTAGTTTTTAGAAGGTCATATTCCGTAGGGTGGTACGAATAAATTCCTCCATCTCACTGATTGGACCGATTTTCATTTGTAGTACACAGGGGGGTGTTGGCAGGTTGAGAAGTAGTCAACACCTTTGCTAGCGTGTATTTCAAAGGCTCCATACGAACCAATGCATCTACCCAAAAGATGGATACCTACTACCGGTTGGTAGAAAGCTATCGCAATGAAGATGGCCGGGTATGT
>JANMZN010000493.1:0-7138 GCA_031383285.1 Segetibacter sp. | reverse complement strand
TCATTGTTTGTGAGAGCATCTGCAGATAGCACTGATGTAAACATTGATAAGGATAACAACGGAACTTTTGAAACAAACATAAGATTGAACCAAGGTCAATCATACTTGGTAAATGGAGGAGTTTTTGCCGGTGCAACTGTTGCAAGCAATTATCCCGTAGGCGTGGAGTTAAGTGCAGGCGGTATAGATCAATTTTCTGTACGCAATGCGCCCATTTATCCTGCAACCTGGTACTCTAATGTTTACTATACACCTGTACCTACTTCTGATATTGCAGGGGATAATCCAAAAGATTCTTCTGTAGTCATGTTTTACAATAGTTTAAGCAGGCCAATTACTATTAATTGGACTTCTGGTTTGCCGGGAAGTGGAACTATCCTATTACCTGCTAAAACGACGGTTCGTTTTCCCCTGGCATATTCTGCAACAGCTACTTATAAATTTGTAAACCCAACAGGGGAATCTTTTACTGCAATTGAAATTGTCGACTCTTACATTCCTGGAAGCACCGGTACCGAAGGACAAACTTATGATTGGTCGTTTAACTTGATTTCTGAAGCTCGTTTGACCGATTTTGCTACTACCGCTTGGGCACCGGGATCAATTGATGGATCTAGAAATGACAACCCGATTTGGGTAACCCCTGATGTCAATACAACTGTTTACGTAAAATACAATGGAAATGTAAGTGGTTCAGTCGGTCTCTTAAGTCCATGCGGGCTGAGGTACGATGTAGCTGTTACTTTAAATGCGCTCAATTATGCTAAAATAAAAGACCCCAATGATAATGATCAAAGTGGTATTGCTATTTACACTTGTAATGGTGCAAAATTGGCTGCCGTTTATGGCGAAGATCCTGCAACAGCAACCGCAGCTAATCCAAGTTGGGATGTAGGTACTACCATACAACCTTTCTGTAAGCGTAAACTAATTTTTGCAAATGATGATTATGGAAGAACAATGCTTAACTCGCCGGTTACCATTCCAATTTTGCTAAACGATTTTGGATTTTTGGCTGCGGTAGATCCTGCTACAGTTACGAATACGGGTTTATTAAAGCCTAAGAACGGAACCGTAAAGATCAATGCAAACGGAACCATACTTTACACGCCAAATATTGGCTATGTGGGCACCGATACTTTTGAGTACAGTGTTTGTTCTACGCCTACTCAAGTAGTTTGTGATGTAGCAACGGTTTATATTCAGGTGAGTTCTTGTCCTGCACCTTATTTCCAAAACGTAATGGCCGGAATGGTGTTTATAGATAAGAATAAGGATGGAATAAATAATGATGATAGAAGTGGTTCACCTGGAGCAAAGGTTTATCTGTATGTTGATGGCAATTGCAATACAACAATAGATGCTAATGAATTGAAGGACTCTGTTATTGTAGATACATCCGGAACTTATCAGTTTGTTACCTATCCGGAAAAAGATGTAGCGGATAATTTTGATGGAACGGGTGGTGCCAGAAGTTGTGCTAATGGCACAGATGGGAATACAGCTTGGCTAACTGATTGGTCAGACATAGGAGATCCTTCTACTGGCTTTTGCAATATCTCGCAATCAGCGGCAAACACAGATGCTGATATATTTAAGGACGGTTCGTTTACGAATGCTTTGCGAATGAAGGGACCCAATGTTTCTGCAACCCGGTCTGTGAATTTGAATGGAGCTACTTATGCTTTCCTTAGTTTTTCTTATCGAAGAAAAAGTGCTACGCTTACTTCTGGAGAGACAGTAATTGTACAAGCATCTTCCAACGGAACAACTTTTGGAACTGTATTTACAATAGCAGGCGATGGCAATACAGATGCTGCTTATGTTAGGATAGATAACCAGGATATAACTGCATATGCATCTGCCAACACCCGCATAAGAATTTTGACAGATAATAATGTTGATGATGCGGACACTGTTTATATTGATGACATTGTTGTTGACTTCATAACTTATCCTCAATGTTATATTACCAGGTATGCACCATCTAGTTTACCTGCAAATTATTACAACTCTACAGTTACGCAACATGCATTTACGGCCACAAGTGCCACTACTTGTCTGGCACCTTATGACTTTGGAATAGCAAAGAGCAATGTCACAATCAGTGGCACATTGTTTAATGATGTAAATGGCATTACGGATGGATCTGTTAATGGAATAGCCATTGGCACACCATCAGGAACTGCTATGTATGCATACCTTATAGATTCTTCAGGGAAAATAGATAAGAAGACGACTGTTAATAGCTCGACAGGTGCTTACTCATTTTCACAAGCGGATATTTTTACTGCATACACTTTGGTGCTTTCAACTTCAAATTTGGCAGTCTATGCTACGCCTCCAGCTTCGGCATTTTTGCCTGCTGGATGGTTGAGTGTTGGTGAAAGTTTTGGCACAAATAATACAGGAGGAACAGGTATCAAATCAGGTGTGTCAAATTCAACTATTAGGGTAGTTACAGCTGCTTCAGCAGTCACAGGAGTCAATATGGGTATAGAACAATTGCCTACTGCCGGAGGTGGAATTAATAGTGCTATTAACCCTGGAGGAAATATCAATGTGACTGTACCAGCAAATACTTTCAGTAGTACTACAACAAGTAGTGATGTTTCTCCCGGAACCATTTCATCTATGCGAATAGCTGTATTTCCACCAAATACTACTACACTTACTATTAATGGTACAATTTATACCAGTAGTAATTTTCCAGCATTGGGGGTTATTGTGCCATGTACATCGACCGGACAACCAACACAAACCATTTTGGTTGATCCATTTGATAACTTCGTAAGAATTGCATTCTCGTTTTATGTAACAGACAATGCAGGAAAAGAATCTTTGTTACCAGGAACTGCCATTTTACAGTTGTTGACGGATAATGACAGAGATAACATTGCAGATGGCAACGACATAGACGATGACAATGATGGCATAACTGACTTTATAGAAGTATGTGGAAATGGAGCAACTACCTTCGCTTGCCTTTCAGGTGGTTCTGATCCAAGTGCTGATAATGACAATGATGGGATTATAAACCATAAAGATCCTGATTTCGGAGTATTAAATCCTAAGGGTTGTGTAGCTTCTTTGGATAAGGATAGTGATGGAGTGCCCGACTATTTAGACAGCGATAGCGACAACGATGGTATACCTGATGTGGTAGAAGCCTTTGGTGTTGATGTAAATGGAGATGGAGTAATTGATAATTATTCAGATACTGATGGCGATGGTCTATCTCAGAATGTAGATGGAAATAATACAGGTGCAAGCGGAAGTGGATTTGGGCTTGGCTTTAGAGACACAGATGGTGATGGCGTTCCAAATACTATAGATCTGGATAGTGATAACGATGGCATCCCCGATATTGTTGAGGCATTGTTAGTAGATGTAAACAATGATGGCAGGCTCGATGTTTTTGTAGATGCAAATGGCAATGGATTGAACGATACAAATGAATTGAGTGGTTCAGTATTAAAGTCAGGTCCTGATACAAATAATGATGGAAGAGCAGAAAGTTGGCCAAATAAGAATGCAGATAAATCAAGTTATGCCAACCCCTATGATATAGATAGCGATGGAGATGGAATAGTAGATGCAATAGAAGCTGGGTTCCCTTATTATGTTGGCATTTCTAATGGAAAAATTAATGGGCCTGCTATTAATGGATGGGCTACAGCTATTCTAAGTCTGGAATTCTTAAACCTAGTAAATTCAGATTCAAGAGGGCCCTTGAACTTCCTTGATATTGACAGTGATGATGATGGAATATCTGATAATGTTGAGGGGCAGCCAACATTTAGTTACAACATGGCAGGTGATACAGACACAGATGGAGATGGATTAGTGAATGCCTTTGATGTAAGCCCGAATGCTTTTGGCGGAAGCGGAATTACGCCATATGATCATGATTTTGATGGTCAGCCTGATTATATTGATTTAGATACGGACAATGATGGAGCGCAGGATATAATGGAAGCATCAAAAATATTTTCTCTAAATTATGGTAATTTGATTACCGCAGATACTGACGGAGATGGATTGGTAGATCAATATGATATACTCAATTTAAATACGCTTGCGCTAGGAGATATTTATAAAAATGTTAGTAGTAGTACAATGGGAACTAGCGGAACCTGGAGTGGTCCATTGCCTTCAGGCTCCAATGTTAAGTTGGTGCGCTCATTGTTGGCAGGCGATAGAGATTGGAGATCTATTTCAATATTGCCTTTGAGTATTCTATCGTTTACCGGTACGCTCATCAACAACATTGCTAATCTTGTATGGTTAGTTGAAAACGAACAAGACGTGGCACATTACAATGTAGAAAGAAGTATTGATGGGTTAATATTTGAAACGATCGGTACCGTGATTTCTAAGAACCTCGCATCAACAGAGTATAAATTTGCAGACGATGTGCGAAATATCAATAGTTTCAAATACTATTACCGGATTGTACAAGTTAATAAATCCGGAAGTACGTCTACTTCTAATGTTGTCAGGTTTAAAAAGGATGCGATTCCAGGTATTGCGATTAAGCTATATCCAAATCCACTGAATGATTATCTGAATGTAAGTATTACTTCTTCAATAAGGCAACCTGCTAAGGTTTTATTAATTGATGCTGGTGGCAAAATTGTAGATGAAAGGCTTATTCAATTGGAAAAAGGTCAAAATTCTACAAGGATTGATAATTTGGTTAATCTTTCAAAAGGAATGTACTTAGTTAAAATAATCACCGTAGAAAATACCTATGTAGAAAAGGTGTTGAAAGAGTAGTGGTCATACAGGTTTCAATTTTTATATTAATATTTTGAGGCGGTTTTTGGACCGCCTCTTTTTGTTTTTGGAAGGGTATCGTGAAGTAAATTTCATTTCAGTATTTTTAAATAAAATAATTTTGAATATATAGAAGCCTAAAAGCAATTAAATAGGGTAATAATTGAATTTATATCGTTTGATTTTTTGCAATACAGGATATTAAACATCAATACTAGGCGCTGTTTTACTACTTTTGCGCACTATTTCAAAAAATAGGAAAAGCAAAACAGCATGATCAGCGTAAAGAATATCACCCTTGCATACGGCAAAAGGGTATTGTTTGACGAAGTAAACCTCAATTTCATAAAAGGGAATTGTTACGGTGTAATAGGTGCAAACGGAGCAGGCAAGTCCACTTTCTTAAAGATATTAAGTGGGGAAATTGAACCAAATAAAGGAACAGTTGAAATAACACCCGGAGAGCGTTTGGCTGTTTTAAAACAAAACCAATTTGCTTTTGAAGAAGAAACAGTGCTGAACACAGTCATGATGGGCCACCAAAAAATGTGGCAGGTTATGCACGAGAAAGATGCACTTTATGCAAAGGAAGATTTTACTGAAGAAGATGGAATGAAGGCAGGGGAGTTGGAGCATGATTTTGGAGAAATGGGCGGCTATGAAGCAGAAAGCAATGCTGGTACATTACTGAGTAGTCTAGGTGTTAATGAAAAGTACCATGGAAGTGTAATGAAAGACATCCCTGGAAATTATAAAGTAAGGGTATTACTTGCACAAGCATTATTTGGCGATCCAGATATTCTGTTGTTGGATGAGCCTACCAACGGATTGGATATAGAAACGATTAATTGGCTCGAGAATTTTCTGGCTGATTACCAAAATATCGTATTGGTTGTGAGTCATGATCGGCACTTTTTAGACACTGTATGTACGCATGTAGCTGACGTGGACAGAGCGAAAATTAAGATCTTTAGTGGTAACTATACCTTTTGGTACGAAAGCAGCCAATTGATGGCTCGCCAAATGAGTGATAAGAACAAGAAAAACGAGGACAAAAGAAAGGATTTGCTGGAGTTTATAGCACGATTTAGTGCCAATGCGTCTAAGAGTAAGCAGGCAACTTCCAGGAAGAAGGCGCTGGAGAAACTTACAATTGATGAAATTGAGCCCAGCAATCGGAAATATCCGGGCATCATATTTCAACAGCAGCGCGAAGTCGGTAATCAAATATTGGGTGTAGAAAACCTTAGCAAATCTGTTGAAGGTCGTAAGCTGTATGATAAGGTTACGTTCAGCATCAATAAAAATGATAAAATAGCATTTCTAAGCAGAGATCCTTTGGCAGTCACCAACTTTTTTGAAGTAATCAATGGAGCTCAACCTGCAGAAAGTGGAAAGTTTGATTGGGGTACAACTGTTACTACTGCCTATTTGCCTGTAGAAAACAATGAATTTTTTCAGAGTGATTTAAATCTGATGGATTGGTTGCGTCAGTATGTTCCGGATTATGTTACGGATGTTGATGAGCCTTTTTTGAGAGGATTTTTGGGTAAAATGCTGTTTGCAGGCGATGAGATCATGAAGAAAACAAAAGTGCTGAGTGGAGGAGAAAAGGTAAGGTGTATGCTAAGCCGAATGATGCTACAAAATCCAAATGTTATTATACTTGACCAACCCACCAATCACCTTGATTTGGAAAGTATTCAATCATTCAATGAAAGTTGTACCAATTTCAAAGGAATTGTATTGTTGACCAGTCATGACCATACTTTTATACAAACAGTTGCCAACCGCATTATTGAACTTACGCCAAAAGGCATCATTGATCGTTTAATGACCTTTGATGAATACCTGGATGACGAAAGGGTGAAAGCATTGAGGGAAGAGATGTACAGTTAAGATGATTTTGAACGAAAAGTGATTAACTTGTAATGATATTTATTTGTTTGGGTTTTTGTTACTAAGTAGGGTTTGCTCAATGGTTCAAACAAGCACACATTAATTTTTATAGCAGTATTATGTTTATGTTCATTGAGTTATGTTTGTTCTAAAATTGATATTGTAAGAACATAAGTGCTTGCCTCGTCTTTTCGGAGAGGTTTAGCACCAGGGGCTAAAGCTGCTATCCAAGTCTCGGAGGTTTCTTCTTGTTTGACATTTAGTCCAATCCATCTGTAATTTTTGCTTTCCCAAACTTGACTTCTATCGGGTAGCGTTCTCCAGAACTTAGGTGTACTTTCACTGCCACTGAATACCGCCTGCCAAAGGGTTTTTGTAGTAATTTAGCAATCACTATTAAATTATCATTTTCTTTTTTTCATTTCAATAAATTGATAATAATCTTAAAAAACATATTTTT
>JANMZN010000057.1:0-3089 GCA_031383285.1 Segetibacter sp. | reverse complement strand
ACTGCTTCTTTAGCAAATGCCTCAGACAATGCTGCTATTGCATTGATAATAAACAATACTTGAAAACCATTGAACCTGTCAAAAATTCTTCTGCTTGGCAAACCTGTAAACAATGAATTAAGCGGCGTTTCAGGCCATTTATATTCTAGTGTCAGGTTGTCTTTTGTAAATACGTTATTCATACTTTCTATTATTGTTTAATGGTAACACCCTACTTCGCAAATAGTTGGTGGTTAAATATTATTTGCTTCAAATGCCTTCATTTCCATTTCAGTTCCCCTTAGCATAAAAAACAAATTTTGCAATTGATGAAGGGAGGTCAACTTTACGCCTATGTACCTGTTTCCAAAGTCACGTACATTGTAGGCCATATCCATCTCCAATTCAGTACCTGCCTGTGGAAGTTTTCTAGCCTTTTGCCAAAGCTTGAAATAATCATTGAAACTGAACCCACACAGTAATAATACTTCATCTGATAAAATAATCGGTAAGAAATGTTCAGATTCATCTATTTGCGATCCCTCAATAAGTTTAATGTTCGCCCCAAAGTTTTTCGTTACCCAATTTCCTGTCCTCAATTCATTTTTTGGAATCATGTTCGGTCAGTTATTTCCTCCATTTTATGTGAAAGTAATGGTTGTGTTAGTTAATAGTAAACCATTTTTCAAATGGAATAAAAATTTACAATGCGGTAATGTGAAAGGTAAACATATTAATTAAGACAAGAGAAGTATTAAAAGTTAAAGCATGGAAATGAAATTATCTGAAAGGAGAATAAAAGCGAATTTCAATGATTATCCGTTAAATGGAAAAACTGCGCGTAATCATTTATTCCATAAAAAATCGCATTTAACAGTAAATAAATGTTGATACAATGAGCCTAAAAAGATATTGCAAACATAAAAAAGTAGCAACTTCGCTTTGTCTTTCCGATCACGCCGCGGCGGAGAGGAAACCCTATGATTGTGCTTGGAGACTCCTCCTATAGTCGGAGTGACAATGCAGGAAGGTCAGAGTGACAATGTGGACTATTATGAGTTAAAGCGAAAAGACCTATAAAACAATCAGAATTTACAGCGGTATTACTACTCTAAAAAAATAATTCCAAATTACGGATAGTCATTCAAATTTCATCAATTAGGCGCTATTATGTATGGTTGTAAATGGTTGCATCATTTTTCAAAACGTAACTGTGGTTTTCAGATTATTGTATGGAATGCTTTGTCATTATTTCTGATTTCTTTATCTTACTTTTAATTTATTGGTTGAAATAGGAAGGAGTAATCCATTCTTGAAACAAAACTTGCTTATTTTATAACACTAAAACGAACTTTTTATGATTGCATTATTAGTAGTTATTGTAATTGTTGTCATCCTTGTTTTTGCTACCATCAGTATTTTTAATGAACTGACCAAAGAAAGGGTTTTGGTGCAGGAAGGATTTAGTGGCGTAGGTACTTATCTACAGCAAAGAAATGACCTGATTGGTAACCTTGTAGAAACGGTAAAAGGCTATGCAGGCCATGAAAACAAGACATTGGTAGAGGTGATAAAATGGAGAAACCAAAGTGCGGCTGCCACAACGATGGATGAACAGAATGCAGTTCAACAACAGCTCAGCAAAGCACTCTTAAGCTTTATGTCGCTTACCGAAAACTATCCCGAATTGAAAGCAAATGAGGGTTTTTTGAGGCTTCAATCGGAATTATCCGCTCAGGAAGAAAAAATAAACAATTCACGCCGGTATTACAATGGTACTGTAAGAGAGTATAACCAAAGTATTGCCGTTTTTCCAAAAAACATAGTGGGCAGTATATTTGGTTTTAAGGCCGCCACCTTTTTTGTGGAAGATCCTGCTGCACATCAAGCCCCTAAGGTTAGTTTCAGTTAATTGTTTCCCCTTAAATATTAATCTGTTGAAAAATACTATTTTCAAATGGAGGCTTATTGCAAGCGTAAGCTTCTTGGTCTTTCCCTTTATTATTTTTGCACAGTATCCTTATGCTTCTAAAGTTTCCGAAAGATTTTTTTCAAAGAAGGAGATGCGGGATGTTTATTACAATGCGGCAAAAGAAGTTTTTGAGTTTAATAAAGTGCCGGAAGAGATACTGAAAAATAATGAACAGCCGATTATTTCGGAATTGATAATAAAAGCAAAGCCTGAATTGATGAAACAGTTTAGGCAAATTGAATTTTACAACGAAACAGGCATTCATTCGGCAGTCAATTCCAAGTTGTACAATAGCGTAAAACAACATTATACCAAGAGCATTACAAGAGCGGTAGAGCAAGCGTTTTTAAACAACAATGAATTAAGGAAGTACATTGTATTCAATACTACTGATAGAATTGTTTCTTTCAAGAGTGAAATATTTGTACAAAAAAGCGGAAAGTTAAAAGTTGCTGAAACCATTACGATTTATAATGGAGATGGTCAGAAAGGACCAAATGAAGATCTTGGAAAGGACGGGGAAAGTAGTGAGCAAAATGACCAAATCAAGAGAGGTATCATGCGCACATTTCCGGTTGTTTATGTAGGCAATTACAAACTTTTTTTCAATACTACTTTTAAAGTGCTCAGTGTAGAAAGAAAAGATGAACCAACAGAAAAGTGGCAGCTAAAGGAACAAAGCAATGGTTATGCACTGTACATAGGGAAATCTGATTATTATCTGCCCAATGGTTTTTATACATACATCATAACGTATGAAACCAACCATCAACAAAACCTTACCGATAATGAGGATAAACTAGCCTGGAATGTAACTGGCAATGGGTGGGATTTTGTAATAGAGTCAGCACAATGTATCATTCATCTGCCCAAAGGTGCTGAGGGGTTAGACATGAACTGTGCTACGGGTGCTAGTGGCAGCGTGCAACAAAATTGCAACTTTTCTAAGAAGGAATCTATTGATGAACTTGTGTATGAATATAAAACGACTCGTCCCTTGCCACCTATGGAGGGGCTAACGGTGTTGATTACTTTCAAAAGTGGGGTGGTAGCTAAACCAACTTTGCTTGCCAATTTTTGGTGGCTAATGCTTTGCAATAAGCCTGTTTTTATCATCCTTGCATTGCTCGTTTTTATC
>JANMZN010000053.1:0-3003 GCA_031383285.1 Segetibacter sp. | reverse complement strand
ATTATAGCCGAGCAGGCAGGTTGACCTGTTACCACGCCGCTCCGCCTAATCAAACAAACAAAACGGGTTGCCACTACAGAAGGCTGTGACTGTAGTGTAAGATTATTCAGCTAAGGAAGAAATTGGTTCGTCCGGTTCCTGTTTCTTCCCGACAAACAATTCCGGAATAAGCATGTAGAAGGCTTATGGCAAATATGTTTGGACAGCGGTTCGACTCCGCTCAGCTCCACTTTATTAATAGCCGGTTCATACACAAATGAGCCGGCTTTTTTTTGTCTCCATTTTCTTCATTGCCATTTTTACGACCACCATGTAGTTGACTCAGACGCTTATCTTGCGGTGAATTTTCATGCATTTTAAATCAGCAACCAATAATTGCTGCACCATAAAAATGCATTTGATATAACTTCGGGGCTCGAAAGGACTTTTTTCTGTTTCTATTATTCTTCTGTCAGGAAATTATGATCAATCTGAAACATCAAATAGTTCAAATGAATCCAAAAATTCATTGGTGCATTCGTGGCAATATTTAGACTATTCTGGAAATCCTAAAGAATTATTGCTGCTATTAGTTTTCCTAAAGATAATATCGCATTTGAAATCATTTCCTAATAATTGCTGCACCATGAAAATGCATTTGATATAACTTCGGGGCTCGAAAAGAATTGCTATATGAATACACTGCTCAATTTTGCTTTAGGCAAATGGACCAAAGGTTCCGGGGATGAACAAGTTTTGCTGGACGCTGTAACCGGAGATGCTGTGGCTGCGGTCAACATGGATGGTCCCGACTATGCCACTATGATGTTGTTTGCCCGTGAAAAAGGCAATAAGGCATTAAGAAAAATGACCTTTCAGGAAAGGGGGAGAATGCTGAAGGCACTTGCCTTGCACCTCAATTCAAAAAAAGAGGATTTTTATAAATTGAGTTATCATACCGGCGCTACCCGCATTGATAGTTGGATAGATATAGAAGGCGGAATCGGCAATTTATTTGCCTATGCTTCCCTGCGAAAATTCTTTCCTGATCTTCCTTATTTTGTAGAAGGCGAACCCGCAAAACTGAGCAAGGAAGGTACTTTTATTGGTCATCATTTATTGGTGCCAAAAGAAGGTGTTGCCATTCACATCAATGCCTATAATTTTCCTGTGTGGGGTATGCTGGAGAAGATTGCAGTTAACTTGTTGGCCGGCATGCCTGCCATTGTAAAACCTGCCATTCCTTCGTCCTACCTTACCGTAGCCGTGATGAAGGAAATAGAGGCTTCCGGCTTATTGCCCGAAGGTGCATTGCAACTTGTAATGGGTTCAGGGATTGGAATATTAGACCATGTTACCTATCAGGACGTTGTAACATTTACCGGTTCTGCATCTACAGGAAAAAAGTTGAAGGCTCACCCAAGAATTGTAGAAGAAACAGTTCCCTTTACCATGGAAGCCGATAGTTTGAATGCCTCCGTTCTGGGAGAAGATGCAGTACCGGGCACTCCTGAATTTGATTTGTTTATAAAGGAGGTCCGAAAAGAAATGACTGTAAAATGTGGTCAGAAGTGTACAGCCATCAGAAGAATAATCGTCCCCGAAAAGTTGATAGAGGATGTGCAGATAGCTTTGGGAAAAGAACTGGCCAAAACTACCATTGGTAACCCACAAGTGGAAGGCGTACGCATGGGTGCAATGGTTAACAGAGAACAGATGGGTGTTGTTATTGACAGGGTAAAGAAAATGAGTGCCAATACACCCATCGTTTATGGCAATCTTGAGACGTTTGATGTTGTAGGGGGCGATAGAGACAAAGGCGCATTTATGTCACCAATATTAATGCTAAATAGTGAACCTTTTAAATACAAAGACAGTCACCAGGTAGAAGCATTTGGTCCGGTAAGTACGTTAATGCCTTATAGCAATTTGGATGAGGCTATAGAACTTTCAAAAATGGGTAAAGGATCTTTGGTGTGCTCAATAGTAACCAATGAAACGACAACTGCACGAGATTTTACAATAGGTGCAGCCAGCAATCATGGCCGTATATTGGTGCTCAACAGAGACAGTGCCAAAGAGAGTACCGGACATGGATCCCCAATGCCATTAATGGTTCATGGTGGTCCGGGAAGGGCAGGAGGTGGGGAAGAAATGGGTGGTTTGCGTGGCGTAAATCATTACATGCAGCGGGTGGCAATTCAAGGTTCGCCAACCATGATTACAGCTATATCGGAGGTATATCAATATGGCGCTAAGAAAATTGAAAAAGATGTTCATCCATTCAGAAACCATTTTGAAGAATTGGAGATCGGGGAAACTTATGTAACGCATAAGCACACCGTTACCGAAGCAGATATTGCCGCTTTTGCACAGATTTCAGGAGACAATTTTTATGCGCATGTAGATGCCACTTCATTGGAGGGTACTATTTTTACAGGTCGGGTGGCTCATGGATATTATATTCTATCCAAAGCGGCAGGCATGTTTGTTGATCCAAGAAAAGGGCCCGTATTGCTGAATTATGGTTTGAATGAATGTCGTTTTACCAAACCTGTCTATCCTGGAATGACTATTGGCGTTAAGCTGACCGTAAAGGAAAAAGTAGCGCAAGAAAAAAGGAGTGAAGAGGATATTGCAAAAGGGATCGTAAAATGGTTGGTGGATGTGTACGACGAAACCGGAGAAACAGTGGCAATTGCCACCATTCTTACCATGGTGAAAAAGAAAGATCAGAATAGCTAATTGTTGATTGATCTATTTTTATCTCGAACATGGTTTTTATTTATTTTTTTATTTTCGTAATAGAAAGGAGCATAAAATCATAATTTAATAACATTTATATCTATTTTTAAACGTAATTTTGTTTTAAACCAATTGTATGAAACTTTTTGTAGCCGGTCTTCCAAACGATTTTGATGAAACAGATTTTAGAGAGATGTTTGAATTGTATGGTGATATTACATCGGCAAAATTGATTATGGATAGAGAAACAGGAAAAAGTAAAGCATTCGGTTTCATTGA
>JANMZN010000037.1:0-26859 GCA_031383285.1 Segetibacter sp. | reverse complement strand
ATTCCGTCAGCTTATTGGACAGCATTTTTATTAAAAGAATATAAAAACACCTCATTTGGATTGGCTGAGCCAAATGGCAAAAAAGTGATGGTAGAATATTCATCGCCTAATACCAACAAACCACTTCACCTCGGTCATTTGCGGAATAATTTTTTGGGATGGAGCGCTGCCGAAATTCTAAAAGCAACTGGCAATGAGGTAATTAAAACCTGCATTGTGAACGATCGTGGCATTCACATATGCAAAAGCATGCTTGCTTGGCAGAAACATGCAAATGGTGCTACGCCAGAGAGTAAAGGAATGAAGGGTGACCATTTTGTTGGCGACTATTACGTAAAATTTGAAGCAGATCTTAAGATTGAAGCCTCCCAAGTTTTAGCACAATTTGAAAGTAGAGCAATTGACAATCTTGACACAGAAGATAAGAACAAAGTGTTGGCGATACTGAATGCCATGGATATAGCAAAAAGTGAAGGTGCAAAAGAAAAATACAATGAACTGCATTCTGATTTGGTTGCATTGGCCCGCAATCAGACTCCCATTATGCAGCAAGCAAAGGAAATGCTTTTGAAATGGGAACAAGGTGATGAAGAAGTCATTGAGTTATGGAAAAGAATGAATAGTTGGGTTTATAAGGGTTTTGATGAAACGTATAAAAGTATTGGGAGCGATTTCCAAAAAGTTTATTACGAAAGTGACACCTATCTGTTGGGTAAGGATATAGTTGAAGAAGGGCTTTCAAAAAATGTATTATTCAAAAAAGAAGATGGAAGTGTTTGGATTGATCTAACGGAAGATGGGCTAGATCAAAAGTTGGTCCTAAGGAAAGATGGTACAAGTGTTTACATAACGCAAGACCTTGGATTGGCGCAACAAAAATACCAACAGTATAAAACTGATAAAAGCATTTATGTAATAGCTGATGAACAAAATTATCATATGAAAGTGCTTCAGTTGATTATGCAAAAACTTGGCGCTCCCTATGCCGATGGAATTACACATTTGAGCTACGGAATGGTAGAATTACCTACAGGTAAAATGAAAAGCCGTGAAGGAACAGTGGTAGATGCTGATAATATTGTGCATGAGATGGTGAACATTGCCAGGCAAAAAACGGAAGAGTTGGGTAAGGTAAAGGATTTTAATTCCGAGGAATTATTTGCGCTTTATGATACAATCGGATTAGGTGCTTTAAAATTTTTTCTATTGAGGGTTGATCCTAAGAAGCGAATGATTTTTAATCCCGAAGAAAGTATAGATTTTCATGGTTTTACCGGTCCATTTATACAATATACATACGCACGAATTAAAAGTATCCTTAGAAAGGAGCAACCTAAAGGCCTGACTAGTTCTGCACCTTTGTTAACCTTGGAAAAAGATGTTATAGTATCACTGGAACAATTCTCAGTTATAATAGCAGATGCTGCAACAGAATACGACCCTTCTAAAATTGCTATTTATTTATACAATCTGGCAAAGTCATTTAACTCGTTTTATACTATTCATTCGGTAACCAATGCAGAAAATGAAGAGAAGAAGGAATTAAGGTTGCAGCTTTCACAACTTACAGCTCAGACAATAAAAAATGGAATGACTTTATTGGGAATAAGGGTGCCTGAAAGGATGTAACAAACATTTAACCCCTTTATAAAAATGATTTTTTCAAGTTTATTTTTTGAGGCTGTTGTTGCAATTGTGTTCTATAATTGTTAGGACTGTAGAATTTAAAATTGTACAAACTATAGAATCAAGAATGCCTTTTGAAGTAGTTCATTGATCCAATAAAAAAAAGGTAGTACGGTAGTTCAAATCAGTCGAATCCCAGTTCCGATATTTGTACTAATGACAAAATCTCCCCGAATAAAATATTCAAAGGTAGCCCATCACTTTATGGCATCCCAACTAATGGAAGCAACACAAAAAAGGTAGTCCCCTTTCCTTCTTTAGTTTCAAACCAAATGCGACCGTTTGCTTTTTCAACGATGCCTTTACACATAGCCAATCCAAGGCCGGTACCAGAAGATTTGGTTGTGAAATTGGGCTTGAAAATCTGACTGTGCATATTTGAACTAATTCCACTTCCAAAGTCAACGATGCTTACCAACAACTTATTTTCATTGATCTCCTGTTGAATAATTATTTTATTAATTTCTTTATCTTCAGAGGCTTCCACTGCATTCTGTAGCAAGTTTGTAAACAACCTGTTGATTTGGGTTCTGTCAGCGCTTATAAGTGCCTTTTGCCCAACTTGATTAAATTTGATGTTGAGTTTTTGGTTGGTGCTATACAAATTGATCAAAGAACTAAGCAATTCATTGATATCGAAAGTTTCAACGTTTACTGTTCCTATTTGAGCAAATTGCGAAAAATCGGACGCGATCTTAGCCAACTGATCTATCTGCTCTACAAGCGTGGCAGAAACTTTGAGAGAAAGGGCCTGCATATCCGGGTTTTTTTCTTGAATAGCTCTTTGTAGGTATTGGATACTTAGCTTCATCGGTGTTAATGGATTTTTAATCTCATGTGCCACCTGCCTTGCCATTTCTCGCCACGCCCCTTCCCTTTCGCTTTTTGCCAGCGCCCTTGCACTCTTATCAAGCTTTCGAACCATTTTATTGTATTCCTTTACCAAAGCACCTATCTCATCATTAGCACGCCATTCTATTTCTTCGATCGCTTTTCCTAGATTCACCTCCTGCATTTTTCCTGCTATCAAACTAAACGAGTTTGTAATTCTATTGGTAAGTAATACAGAAATAAGTCCGGCTATCACAAAAATAAAAGCGTTCAAGCAAATGAGAGTGACAAGGAAATTTGAAATCTCCTGATTGAGTTCTTTCTGCGTATTTAAGTAGGGAATATTGAGGTATGCATATGGTTTTCCACCTTCGTCATTCAGCGGAATATAAATACTGAGAAATGAAAAATTACTCACTTTTTCATCTTGAATGCATTGGATTTCTTTTCGGTAATGTAGCTTGTAAAATGCTCTTGGTTCCATCATATTACTAAGCAATTCCTTATTATAAATATCTGGTTGTGTGGTGGCCTGCAAATTACCTTCAAGATCATATAGATTTGCATCAACTGCATGAACTTCAGAAATATCCTGCATAGAAGATTTTAGTTTGGCATTTGCACCTTGATCATAAATCTTAACCACATCATCTGATTGTGCATGGCTGTATATCTGCCGCTCAATTTCATTTCCCATTATTTTAATAGCCTTCACCAAACGTTCTCTATTCGTTTGTTGAAACCGGCTAATGTAAAATGCAATAGTCGCTATTCCTATTATTAAAAAAGAAAAGACACTAATAAATGTTATTGCCCCTTGTATTTGATGACGAAGATTGAGCCTAAACATAGAACGGAGAATATCCATCCTGAATTGGGATACAAAAATGACATGCCCCACCTGAAAAAGAATAATAATAAAAAGAAATGACCCAAATAGATAGGCAAATAAGGTAATAAACTCAACAAAGAAAGTCCCCCTTTCTATTATTACAACATACTTATTACTACCTGCATTGAACCACATTTCCCTATGATCATCTTTGTCATCTACTACAAATTCCTGGTCTAGCAATTTGTTATATGGAATGCTCGAAAGAAAATTATAGTCACCTACGCTCTTTATCAATTGCCCATGATCATAAATTGCATAAGTGACATTCAGCTCAGATTCCACATCGGCTGTCGATCTCAAAAGCTCTGGATAAATAGTTTGTCCCTTGTACTTTTGGGGTTCAACTACCACAAAAAAATACCCCTCCGTTTTTCCCGATTCATCCTTAATTAACTGCTCATAAATAAAACTAAATGAACCAGCCTCTTTCTGATAAAAAAACAAGTCCGGATGAAATGTTTTTTTCGATCTTGTTTCAATTATATTTCTAAGAAAGAAACAAGTAGCAGAATCATCATTGAACAATGCTTTTTGGTCAGCATCAAAAGTATAAAGTCGGGTTTGGTAGCGATTAAAATTTGAAGAGAAATATTGCTTTGTCAAGCTATCTTTTATCAATTTATTCGTAGGCTGTTGGGTTAGCTTTCCAAAATTTAAGGCTAAAAAACTACTGTCAATCTCTACAATGCCTGCACTCAAAAGATTCTGAATAGTTGGATCTGCATCCCATGCGAGGCTTTCTCCAGCTTTGCGCCCCTGTTCTATACTCTTCTTATCATTTTGGTAAATGACAAGTCCAGAAATGCTTGCAGCAAAAAAAATCAACCAAATTAAAAAAAATGAAGATCGAAATAGTGGTACAAAAATATCCTGCTTTCTGAACTCCATAATCAGCATAAACATCAAAAGCCAAGAAAGCACAAAAACGTTACTGGTTGTAGCAGAAATGTTAACAGAAAGTGACAAATAAAACAACCCACATAAAGAAACAGTTAGGTATCGCGCATAAACCGGCACATCAACTGCTTTATAAATAAATAGCAGAATAATATGGCTAAAATGAAAAAAAGTAAGAATAATAAAACAAAGAATAATGAAACTTACAAGCGTATAAATATTGAGGCTAAAGAAATTTGTAACATCAAAAGGTATGGAAGAATCTTTGATAAGGCTTCTGGTAATCCCTGCACATACAAAGGCAAATGCTATTAATAAAATAGATAAAAAAATACTATACGCAAGGGCTTTTTTCCCTTTGTATTTACTAAGATTAATACCTTTATGAAGCGCAGTAAACTTAACAAAACTAACAAGCCAAAACGACAGAATGACATTAATTAACAAATCTCCCAACGTTGGATTTAGGTCATTGGAAGCGTATATCAAATTGTCAAATAAACCCAAGCCGTTTAAACTGAGCGGAAAGGTGAAATAGTAACTGATCAACCTTAAACTAAGTACGGTAACTGCCAACAAAAAAAATCCCCATTTCCATCCTTTCCTTTTTGCTACATCAAATGCAAAACTGTTCAATAAAACCAGTAGCACCATGATACTTAATAACCGTAGAGACAACGAAATAGGGCCGGGACTATCGCCTTGAATTATTTCTTTTTTACTGAGACCAAACAAAGGTTTTCCTTGACCAGAATTAATCCTGATGTCACCACCTTCGGCTACAAGGTCATAACTGTTAGCAAGGTTATCTAAAGCAGGAAATCCAGTAGCCAAGTAAGAATTGTGCAAAAAGTAATTCCAATAAATAGGAATAAGTGCTGTTGCTATTACTTTCTTCCCTTTATAAAAAAATTGCTTCTTTATAAATTCAAAGCTTCCATTTAGATGTTGAACAAAATAGTGCCCATCATCCTTGAGCGTATCAATATTGTCAGGAAACATTTTATTGGTACTCCAATATGCAACCTCAAGTTTATCTGTTTCATAAGTAGAATATACAAAAAACGCTACTTCGCTATTCAGGTATTTATCAACCCTCTCCGGCTCAACATTTTTGTTAATGACCTGTTCTATGGCAACAGTATCTGAAATAAACTGTTGAAATAAATTTTCATTTTCACTCAAATAATTTTCAAGTGCTGTTTTTATTTTTTCCGGAGAAGATGTTAATGGCTTGGTTGAGAAAATAAAGGAGATGCCATAGAATAATGCTGCTATAATAAGCAGGTAACGATTCTTAAAAACAAACTTTTTAATATTATTGATCACCTTTTAAATTTCTTTTGATCTCATCCCAAAGTAAGTCCATTTCTACCAGAGACATTTCATCGAGCGATTTCCCTATGCTTGAAGCCGCTTCTTCCATAAGTGTAAACCTTTTAATAAATTTCCTATTGGTCTTCTCCAGCACTCCTTCGGCATCTATTTGCAAAAACCGTGCATAATTTATCATACTAAACATTACATCCCCAAATTCCTCTTCTATATGATCTTGATTTCCGTTTTCAATTGCTTCCTTCAACTCTCCTATTTCTTCCTCTACTTTCAACCATACATCTTCTTTGCTCTCCCATTCAAAACCAACCAATTTTGCTTTTTCTTGTATGCGGGTAGCTTTCACAACTGCAGGCAACGACTTTGGCACCCCACTCAAAACAGACTTTTTCCCTTCTAACATCTTTATCTGTTCCCAATTCTTTTTTACATCTTCGTCACTTTTCGCAATTACATCGCCGTAAATATGCGGGTGCCTCCTTATTAGTTTTTCACTTATCCCTTCAATCACTTCCTGCAAAGTAAATTGTTGCTGTTCTTTCCCTATTTTAGCATAAAAAAGGATATGCAAAAGGATATCACCCAACTCCTCTTTTACTCCTTTCCAATCATGATCTGTGATGGCATCCGTTAATTCATAAGTTTCTTCAATTGTCAAAGGCCGCAACGTATCTATTGTTTGCTTTTTATCCCATGGACATTTTTCCCTCAACTCATCCATAATCTTTACCAGTCCGAGGAAACTACTTTCAAGTGTCATTAAAATAATATTATACTGTGATTAAAGAAACCATAAAAAAGAAAATAAACAAAAACACCATTAAAAAGGAACTAACAAAAACAAACAAGCACAATTTTAAAATCGTTTTTGCCATCCCTTGCTGGTAAAAAGTACGCAACGCTTTATAAAAATACCAAACTAAATAAAGCAATAATATCCATTCAATATATTCTACCCAACTTAACCATGAAACACCTTCAAATTCTCCTAATAAACCTTGGATAAACAAAAGAATAAATAGCGCACAATAAAGATGAATTGAAAAAATTAAGTGTTCCACATAATAATTGCCATTTTGCCTCTTAAAAAATAGAAATAGCAAAAAGGCAAACAATGGAAGTGAAACAAAAAATATCTGGGGAAAAGTATGAATAAACTTAATAACCACATCGCTTAACAAGCGGCCAACATCGGTGCCGTATCGCTCCTTTATTGTCACTGACTTTCTGATCATTTTTCGAGAAAACCAACCATCCTTTTTTGAATCAGCCAATGCGTTTTGAATAGAATCGTATTGGCTGACACTATCATATTTCTTCGCCAATCCATAGGTTACTTTTCCTGTTGTTTGAAATGGAAGTTTTGACGATTTAGCGGTATCCTCGATTCGCTTTTTTACATTGTCATTCAAAACAGTCAATTGACTATTGATTTTCTCTTGTCGTTGTTGCGTTGTATCATCAAATAGTTGCTTCAAAGTATCGAAATCCTTGTCTAACAAGGTTTGACCTTTATTCATTTTTTCTTTCGTTTCATCGAGAACCGGTTGTAGTATTGAAAAGAAGAATAAGAAAAATAGTGCAGAAATGAATACATACATTTTAATTGGATTAAGGTAACTAGCCCTTCTTCCTCTTAAATACTCTTGTGGTAAAAATCCAGGTTTGAACAATAAATATTTTACTGAATTAAAAAATTTACCATCAAAATGGGTAATATCATAAATGAAATGGGTAATAAGATGCCAAACAGTTTCCTTGGGTTCAATGTTTTCTTGCCCACATATTTGACAATATCTTCCTTGAACTTCTATGCCGCAATTAAGACAATCCGTTTCTTTCCTTTCTTTAAAATGAGACACTCTGTTAAAATTTGAATAAAAATAACTACATTTTTATATTTACACCAGTTCAATCTGTGCAATGTTTTTTCATTAACACCACAGCCACTATTTTTGAACTGTTCAAATATATTTCATGAAGTTCACACTATATATTGCACTCCTCATTATTTTTTTTAATAAGGCGAGTGCCCAATTCTATTATTTTGACATTTTTGCTACCAACCAAACCAATCAAGTATATACTCAACTAAAAGGATTGGGAATAAAAAAAATTACAGGTACTAGTTTTGAAGGACGAGAGCCATCAAAAGATTTTGTATTGGAGCAAACAATAGCTGCAGATGGATCATCTATTACTACCCGATCGGCGACTATTGGCAGTGCTGAAAGTTTTTTTACGGGTTTTTATAGCAATAATAAAGTTGTTAATACTATTGATAGTGGAAACAATGCCATTAACTCGATTGCCTATGAATACGATAATGCAGGAAGGGTAACAGCCATTAATTTAATCAGTAAGGATTTTGATGGTGAATTTGCAATCACAGAACTACACCAATGGAGTTATAACACTAAAGGATTACCCGAAAAAATGTTGAAAATAAAAAACACGATAGATACTACAGTTGTTACTTTTCTATTAGATGATATCGATAATATAATAGAGGAAAGATGGACCAAAAAAGGCAGCAGAGTAGAAACCTATTTTTATTATTACAACGAATTAAAACAATTAACAGACATCGTAAGATACAACCGAAAAGCTAAAGCTATGCTTCCGGATTTCATGTTTGAATACGATGAAAATGGCAATTTGAGCCAAATGACACAGCCTCAAAGTGGAAGTGCTAATTATCTAACTTGGCGTTATGCTTATAATCCAAATGGATTAAAAGCCAGAGAAGTTGCATTCAATAAGCAAAAAGAGTTGGTTGGAAGAATTGAATACAGCTATCAGTAATGTTGCTTAAATTGCCCAAGTTGCTATGACATATTAGACAATTTATCCAAAAACCCACCAAAATGAAAAAGTGCTGCGTTCTCTTATTACTCATTCCTTCCATCGGCCTATTGCAATTTTGTACCGCTACAAAAACAGCAGTTGCAGAACCATCAATGACTTATGTAGCCAATATTTCCCCAGTCATGATAACTAGTTGTTCTCCATGCCACTTCCCACCCAAAGGCAAAAAAATACCATTGGACAATTACGAGAGTGTGAAATCAAATATTGATGAAATAATAGAAAGCATTGAAAAAGATCCTTCACAAAAAGGGTTTATGCCATTTAAACATGCAAAGCTATCAGACTCTACCATTGCACTATTTAATTTGTGGAAAAAAGATGGCCTTGCTGAGAAGTAAGATTATTTTTTCTCTAAATTATTATATTTCTAAAAGTGAGGTTTTCTTTGTGTCTTTTAGTAAGGTATACACCACCAGTGAGATGAAAATACAAGTGGAAACATACCAGTAGAAATAAGATTCCCTACCGATATTTTTGCACCAAAGTGCTATATACTCAGCAGTACCACCAAACAATGCTACTGTAATTGCATAAGGAAATCCTACACCCAGTGCCCTAACTTCTGCTGGAAACATTTCAGCTTTTACAACTGCATTTATTGAAGTATAACCACTCACGATAATCAAGGCACCCAAAAGAAGAAAAAAAGCCTGTAATTCTGACTGTGTATTACTCAATGTGGTCAATATAGGTACAGTACAAATTGTACCCAATATTCCAAATCCAATAAGTAAAGGCTTGCGCCCAAAGCTATCAGATAAATAGCCAAAAAGAGGTTGAATAATGGCAAAAAATAGCATTAAAAAAAAGATAATGATCGTAGAGCGTTCCTTAGACAAGTGTACAGTATTCACCAGAAATTTCTGCATGTAAGTACTATAAGTGTAAAAAGCCAACGTACCTCCAAGCGTAAGCCCTGCAACGGTAAATACTGCCTTTGGGTGTTTTGTAAATAATAAACGAATAGATCCTTTATCTTTTAGCTTTGATTTCTCATGCAGGAATGTTGATGTTTCTTCCAGGTTTCTTCTTAGATAAAAAGCAACAAATGCAAGCAAAGCGCCAATTACAAAAGGAATTCTCCAGCCCCATTCTTCTAATTGAGGTTTTGATAAAAATACCTGTTGGAGCAAAACCTGAATACCCAATGCAACTAGCTGCCCTCCTATTAGAGTAACGTATTGAAAACTAGAATAAAATCCTCGCCTTCCCGGACGAGCTATTTCGCTAAGATAGGTGGCTGCTGTACCATATTCCCCTCCTACGCTTAAACCCTGTAAAAGGCGTGCTAATAATAACAGTATTGGGGCTGCTATGCCTATTGATTTAAATGAAGGCGTACACGCAATAAGCAGCGACCCAAAAGACATCAGCAATACAGACATTGTCATGGCAATCTTTCGCCCTTGCTTATCCGCTATGGTACCAAACAACCAACCTCCAACAGGACGCATAATAAAACCGACTGCGAAAATGCCAGCTGTATTTAGCAATTGTGCGGTAGGGTTTTCGCCCGGAAAAAAAACAGGGGCAAAATACAAGGCAAACGCGGAATAAGCATACCAATCGTACCACTCCACAAGGTTGCCAATCGATCCCCCTATCAATCCTTTTATATTAGAACTAGCCGGTTTGAATAAACTCATTAACTACTTTTAAAAGCAAAATCAGCAAAGATGATTAAAGAAAAAAATCCTGCATAATATTTTAAGATAAAGTATTTAGTTTCCCTTTTAACTTATAAAGTTGCTCATTGTTCTTATGATGACAATGGCATTATATATTTCGAGATTCGGTAGCCATCGAAAATGCTCAACCCTGTGAGGGTTGGATGTAAAACTATAATTTGTCAATCATCATATTTTCGTTTTCTAACATTGTCATTATGCAAGCCATTTGAAGTTTCATTTTTCCCAGTAATAAAAACAGCAGCAACAAAGAAAACAACAAAGAATACAGCGGTCATCAACAATTCATCCCAGTTTAACCAATAGCCAAAAAAAACATAAACAGAAGTAATTTCCGGTTGAGAAGGATCATAAATCACTTCTACCCTTTCCCCAATTTTGTATTGACCAAAAGGCAACAAATTGGCTTTACATAAAAACGAATCCGGACCTACCCTATAAAGAATATTTAATTCCGGATTAATTTCCTTCTTATCATAATTCACTTGTGTAACAGTTCCTTTCACAACCTGCCCATCAAAATAGTCAGGCTTCCGTGTAAACAATACATAGAAAAAGAAACAAACCAGATATAGTGCAATTGTAGCTTTGTACACCGAACAATATTGTAGTGCAAATAAACTAAACGATATGATACGCTGCTCACTATTTTAAGTGTATTGTTAACGCTTAATAAGAATTAATGTTTTTGAAATGTAAATAACCCCGTACTTCGAGGTTCTTGACCAACGGCTTGTGTGGTATGCAAGTTTGCAAGTCAAACATTTACGGCGTTGTCTAATTACTCTTTTTTGATAACATCGACAAAGGCGTAGGGATTAATGATTTTGGGGGGTTACAACACTATTTAGGATGATGGTTTTATTAATGAAGAACCTTATTTGAACCATTCACGACCGTTTACGGTCACATCAGTCGAAGGCGATAACCCATGCGACGGCGCTAATCATGCTTCCTTTCCTAAGAGTGACAAAGGCAAAAAATTGCTTTATAATTTTTTTCCAGGTTTTGTAATTTTTCGATGATCAGAGCATCTTTACTTGAATTGCAAATAGCTCTATAACCATTACAAAATGAAATTACATTTTTCCAAAGTTGGCAACGTTTTTTCATGCCCTGTTTCTGATACACTTGGCATAGCTTATGTTTTTTAGGTGTAAAAATATAAATTTAAGAATACTTTTTGTGTCTAAAATTCCAATACTTTCTAAATTGATTGCTTGATATCTTTTAGTTTGAGCATGGCTACAACTATTAAAATAGCTAATATAGTAAAAAGGATAATTGATGAACCGATTGTACCAAAATTAAGACCTCCTTTTGCTATTGGCTTAGTAAGTAAATCGCCAAAGGTTGCACCGAAAGGTCGAGTGAGAACGAATGCTAACCAGAATAAAATGATACGGGATATTTTGGTTAAGTAGTAGGCTAATACTATCATTACTAATAAACTCCCGATGAGAATTGCCCCACCTGTAAATCCAAGTCCAGAATTGTCTGCAAGTAAATCACCTAATGCTGTACCTAATGTGTTGGAAAAAAGAATTGCTGTCCAATAAAATATTTCTCCACGAAGTGATTTAATATCCGTAACCAATAAAGATTTTTCCACTCTTAGCCAAACAATAAGTGTCAGGATTAACAGCGAAACTAAAATTAAAGAACCTGTTGCATAACCTAATCCTAATGTTCTGTCCATGTAGTCGGACATAGTTGTTCCTGCCGTACTTGTAGAAAGAATAACTGTCCAATATATAATCGGATGATATTTTTTTGATGAAAGTTGAAATACTAAAGTTGCAAAGAAAAAACTCAAAAGAATTTCGGAGCTAGTTGCGTAACCAATATTTAAAGTCATTGAGAATAAATCACCTGCGGTTTCGCCTAAGGTGGTTGCACAAATTTTCGTTATCCAAAAAGCAATTGTAATTTGTGGTAGCTTATTCATTATTTTTTTTCATACAGGTTAACAGAAATGAATTTTCTAAAACTTGTAACTATATCCCAACCTGAAAACCTGTGTTTCGTAGTAATCTGTACTGCTTAATTTAAAGCCATTGCCATTGATTTCTTTATTAATCCGCAGTGTATTAAAAATATCGCTTGCATTAAAAAACAATTCGCCTTTACTTTTCTGAATTTGTTTTTTGACACCAATATCTACCGAAAACCTTGTGCCTATTTTGCCCTGTGGTAAAATATCAGGTGCGAAATAAATGCTGGTAATTTGTATATCTGTTTGCTTTGGTAAGTGAAAAATACCATTGAGTTTTATACTGCCCGAAGTGAATTGTTCTTTAACTGCTGTGTAAGTTGAAACAACTGGATATTTATTTTGAACAGTAAAGGCATCAATGATATTACGATAGATATTTACATTGGTATTGAATGAAAATACTTTTGAAAAGCCTTGTTGTAACACCATTTCCACACCTGTATTACTGCTATGCCCGGCATTTTGAAATACGGTATAAATTAAAGTGCTGGGTGGTACTTGGGTTGCTATTCTTGTAATAGTGCCTTGTGTGCTGCGATGGTATAATGCTGAATAAAAATAGCCTTTTTTAAGATTAGTTTTATATCCTAACTCATAAGAATTAGTAAACTGTGGACGAAGTGCAGGGTTACCTACTTTAATCATTTCGGCATCATCATATTTTGGAAAAATACGAATATCCACTTCGTTTGGTCTGTCAACTCTTCTGTTGTAAAACAAAGAGATTTTGTTTAAGTCGTTTATTTTATACGCTAACCTAATGTTAGGAAAAGGTTGTGTATAATTATAACCGTCACTTTTATAAGTGTTGTGGTTTGGGTTCACTTTATATTTCAAATCCACATATTCCGCTCTCAACCCAATCTCTGATTCTATCTTTTTACTTTCATAAACATAGTTGCTATAAAATGTAGGAATTATTTCTGTGTAAGTTGCTTCACCACCTGCATTGATATCTAAGGGAGAATTTAAGCCCGGCTTGAATTGCATATTTGTTGGTATATCCCGATAGCGAAATTTTACACCCCCTTCAATTCGTCCATACTTTAAAGGCTTTATATAGTCAATATTAAAATCGGCAACGAGTTCATCGGATAATAACTTAAAGGAATCTAAACCTTTATAAGTTGGCATAGCATTTACGAAATTATAATTTTCATCTTCTCTGTGGAATGTAAAATTGAAACCAATATTTAATAAATGCCCTGCCTGTTTAAACTTATGCTGATAAGCAAATGATGCAACAGCCGTCGTTTTTAATTCCTCTTCTACAAATTGCCAAAGGCGATTTCTTTTTGAAAAATCTTCATTAAAGAAAGGCTGGTCGCCACGGTCAATAATTTTTTCAATACCGAATAAACCTGAAACTGTCAGCATATCCTGATTGTTAATACTCCAATCAATGCCTACTTTGCTAGTAACAAAATGTGTGTTCCTGTTTCTTTTTGTTTGCTGATTTATAATAGTACCATTGTCAAAAGTTCTGGTTACAAATTCATTTTTATTAAGTGTTTCAGTATATAACCAATCTGCCTGTAAAAAGGCATTCACTTTATTTTTTCTATAGTTTAAAGAAACGGTAGGATTTAATTTTGTTGTTGCCTGATATTGAGGACTGATAGTTGGCAGGTTTGCTCGTTTTTGCCACAATGCGCCTACACCTGTTGTGAAACCAACTTTACCATTAAAGCCCTGCTGCTTATTTTTTTTGTAGATAATATTTATAATACCAGCATTGCCGTTGGCATCATATTTAGCGGATGGATTATTTATGATTTCAATTCTTTCAATGGCTGATGCAGGTATGTTGTCTAACCCTGTTTGGCTGCCAAAGCCTGTTAAAGCGGTTTGTTTACCATCAATTAAAATGGCTACTTTATCGCTCCCTCTCAATTCCACTTTTCCATCCTGACTACTAGTTACGCCGGGTAAATTTTTTAAAGTCTGTAATACCGAGCCCCCACTTTGACTGATGTTTGAAGCAATTGAATAAGTTTTTTTATCCATCTTGTTACTTACATCATCTTGCTTTGAGCTAACAACAACTTCCTGCAACTGCTTTGCATCTTGCTCCAATTCTATTGTACCGAGGTCTAAGAAACTGCTTAATGTACCCACTAAAACTGGTTGTGATTTTAATGCAAAACCAGTGTAAGAAAATTGTAAAATATAATTACCCGATTTTATATTGGTTAAAGTAAATCTCCCTTCTTCGTTACTTGCTGTACCTGTAACGAAAGCACTGTCTTTTTCTGTCTTCAATACTATGTTTACAAAAGGCAAAGCGGTTTTATCCGCTTTGCCTTTTATTATGCCTGAAACGATTACTGACGAAATTTGAGCCTGTAACATTGAAACTGTGAACACAAGTAATGAAAATATTAAACTGAAATTTAACCGCATTGTAATTCCTTTTAAATTACCATTTTGATACTTTAATAATTTTTCCGTTGCTATCAAAAATTAAATCCGTTCCTTTAATTTCAACCTCATAGGATGCTATCCCTTTTGCATCAGTAATTTTTGCTCCTTCTTTTGCCTGCTTACCTGCATAATGTGTTTTTACATAATCTAAAACACCTTTTGGTAACTGGGTCAATTCAATTTCAACTTCGGTTTCAACAATGTTACCCTGTGCATCCATTAAAACAGAATTATCTGTTTTATTAATGTCAAAACTTGCTTCGTACTTTTCTCCCTCTTTGTCCCATTTTACTTCTGTAGCTGTTGGGTACTTTTTTTGAAATGTAGATTTTACATTGGCAGGTACATTTTTTTCCTGCATTTTTTGTGCAAAGGTGAGAGTTGCAAAAAGCATTACTACAATTGTTGCTGCTCTCTTTTTCATTGTTATTATTTTTAGTGAATTAAAAAATGATAGAACAAAGCTGCAACATGATTTAGAAGAAAGATTGAATTTTAGAAGGAAACAGAAAATGAATGAAGGTTTTTCTCATAATTATATGTTATAGTCCAATTATTGATGCAGCCAATTTTTTTAACAATAGATAACCCTAAGCCTGTGCCTTGCTCGGAAGGGTTTGATTTGGAAAAGCGATTGAATAATTTATCAGTTTTTAAAGGGTTTGCTTGTCCGCTATTAGAAAACACAAGTTTGTTTTCCTTTATGGCTATAATTATTTGCCCACCATCTATATTATGTTTTATTGCGTTTAAAAACAGGTTGCTTACAAGCACATCGGCTAATACAGGATTTGACTTTATTTCAAAATCCTTTTGTAGTTCCATTTTTATTATCAACGACTTTGCTGTTGCCTGTTCGGTAAAAAAGTCGAGATTTTTTTGGATATAATTAGTTAATGAAATGGTTTGTTTATTGCTGTAACTATCATTCTCTATTTTAGAAAGCAACAACAGGTTTTTATTTAATCGGTATAAACGGGAAACATTCTCATTTAATGAGCTTAAAATTTCTGACTGTTCTTGCGTAACATCAGAACGTTGAATAAGGGTATCAATTTTTGCTTGAAAAACTGCCAACGGGGTTTGTAGTTCGTGTGCTGCGTTTTCTATAAACTCTTTTTGGTTTTTGTAAATAACAGTATTTCTTTCAATCAACTTTTGAATGCTGGTATTTAAACGGTTAAATTCTTCTACATCTGTAACGGCAAAGTCGGGCTGTTTGGTTTTGTCTATTTCAAAACTTTCAATTTGTTGAAGTGCTTTATAAAACGGCTTCCAAAGATTTATAGAAAGTTTTCTTGTGATGAAGTACAAGCCAATTAGTAAAATAAGAATGATTGCCAAGAATAAAATTACTATGCTTTTTAAGAGGTCTTCAGTTTCTACTAAATTAATTCTTTCTATATAGGTATATTTTTCCCCTTGTATGCTTACAGAGAAATTTAGTTCCCTGTAAGGTTCCATTTCTGCATCCAAAGTATCAAAGTAGGAACTAAAAAAAAGTGTGTCTTTGGTTACCTGTTTTACGCTGTCAATTTTTGCGTCTCGGTTAAAGCTGTTCCAAATTGGTATGTCTTCATATTTTAAAGTTGAAGCAGCATATTTTAAAAATTCTTTTTTGTGTAGTAATAATGTATCGTCTGCTTCTTTAATGTAAAGCCTTTCTGTTGCGTAATAAAATATTGGTGCCGATATAATTAAAATCAGTACCGAATAAATCAGGTAAGCCCTTGATGTTTTATGTAAAAGTTTTTTATTCATTTTTCCATTTGTAGCCTAAGCCATAAACTGATTTAATGTAATCTCCACTTCCAGCATCGTTTAATTTCTTTTTTAGGTTCTTGATGTGTGCATATACAAAGTCGTGGTTATCTAACATATCCGCCATGTCGCCTGATAAATGTTCGGCAATGGCACTTTTGGATAGTACCCTGTTTTCGTTTCCAATTAAATAAAGTAACAAATCAATTTCTTTCTTAGTAAAGTCAATTTTTTTGTTATTAACCTTTACCGTCTTTGTTAGAATATCAATGTGGATTTCATTAAAATAAACAGTATTATTTCCTTTAAAGTTTTTCCTTCTTATCAATGCCTGAACCCTTACTAACAATTCGGATAAATGAAACGGCTTTGTGAGATAATCGTCAGCGCCAAGATTAAAACCTTCTATTCTTGTTTCCAATGTTTCTTTTGCCGAAATAATGATAATGCCTTCTGTTTTGTTTTGGTATTTCAATTCTTTTAAAATTTCAAAGCCATTGCCGTCTGGCAACATGAGGTCAAGTAAAATACAATCGTAATCGTAAATTGAAATTTTATCTATTGCAGCCTTAGCATTGTCAGCCCATTCGCAAACAAATTCTTTACCTGTCATGTATTTTTGAATGCTAAGGGCAAGTTCCTTTTCATCTTCTATGAGTAACAATTTCATTGACCTAAAAATTTCTAATTAATTTTTCTCCATTTCTTTCTTAACCAAAAAAATAAAAGTAAATAAGCAATACCCAAACTTATACCTGCCAATACATCACTTGCATAATGATACCTAAGAACAATTCTGCTTAGTGCAACTGCAAGTGAAAGAAAAGCAAATAGTATTGTTAAGCTGATTTTCCACTTATTCTGAATTTTAAATTTCCATACTTCTACCACTAATACACTAAAAAAAATAAATGCGGATAAAGTATGACCACTTGGAAAGCTATAAGTGGTTAATTGGCTCATTAGCGGAAAATCTGGTCTGGCTCTGGCAAACGATATTTTTAATATATAAAGTAGGATGGTACTTGTAATGCCTAATATCCCTACATCTATAGCATCCGATTTTCGGTTTTTATATATCAATAAAAGGATTAGAATAAGATATGCAGGAAATATAAAAGCACTTGAACCAAAAAAAGTAAGAAAATTAAAAAGATTTAAAGTGAGTGGTGAAGAATATATATGCAGGTACTCAAACACCCTTATATCAAACCAATCTTCTTTTTCAATTACTATTTCATGTGATATAGTGCTAAAGAATAATACCGAAATACAAAACAATAGAATTGCTGAAATTAACTTTCCAGAAATAGGAACCTTACCAATTTTATCTAACATTTTTTTAAAAATAAACCTATGCAGTGTTTAACCAAGTTTTAATTATTCAAATTTACTACCTCAATTTCGAAGAAATTTTGAATTTTTAAGGTAAGCGATATTGAGGGCTTTCATAAATTCCTGTACTTCAAGTTGTTCCGTAGGACATTTGGAAGATATGACCTCGAACAACCTCCATTTTATTTAGAGCACACTTAGGGAGAACGGGAAATGGAATTAAATTTCACTAGATATACTACAATTGCAAAAAATATTTTGTAAATAAGAAAGCATATTTGGTAAAAAAGGCTTAGAAAAATTTCTGAGGCATATTTTTTCAAAAAAACAAGGGATTGAAAAGTTTCAGAGGCCACTTTTTCAAAAACCAAGGCATTGAAAAATTTCAATACCATTTTTTCACCCAACAAGCCACTGAAAAAATGCATGTGTGTCTATTTGGCGGTACTTTCATTAAATTTTTGGGCAATAAAACAAAAGAGTGAACACATGACAACCTTTCAATGCAATCTTTATTTACATATCACAGTCAAGTGTAATAAAAAGTGCCTAATGACAATTAAGCTATGCATAATCGGCAATGCTGCCAGTTTGAAGTTCCAAGAACTACCATATGTAAATAAATGTTTTTTTTTAAAAATTAATTCTTAAAATTGTAGTAAAATTAATTTTAATAATTATGAAAAAGCATCTGTCTTTCCTTATAATTTTGATATTCTTTTACATTGTTTCATTATCGCAAAGTATTTCAATCGGTTCTGGTACCTTTACAAGTGCAGAATCTCCGTGGGATCCTTTCTACGGTTATTCTTATGTACAAACCATCTATAAATCCTCTGAAATTGTAGCTTCAGGAAATATAACCAGTATTACATTTAATTATGCAGGCAATTCTTTATCTAACTCAGACTCTATTGCTGTATATATGGGACATACAACAAAAAATGAATTTGCTTCTACAACCGACTGGATACCGCTAAGTGATTTAAGTGTTGTATTTAACGGAAAAATATATGCTTCAACTTTACCCGGGCCAATTACCATCGCACTAGAATCAACATTTGCTTACAATGGAATAAATAATTTAGTAATTGCAGTTGATGAAAATAAAGATGGTTTTAATGGAAGTAATCGCTTTAATGCAACTTATGATCCCGGAAATAATCGGGTACTGTACTATAGAAATGATAATATTAATCCATCCCCTTCAAACCCCCCAGTTGGTGATCTTGGTAATACTTTTGGTAATATTATTATTAATGGATTAACGCTAGCAAATTGCCAAGTAGTTTCCAATGTAACTGTAAATAATTTTACCGCTACAACAGTCTCGGGTAGTTGGCAAGCGCCTTCCACAGGTAGTACACCTATTAACTATCAATGGGAAGTTAGGACAAATGGTGCAGCGGGGAGTGGAAGTATTGGATTAGCTACAAGCGGAACCTCTTCCTTAACTTATTCAACTATAACGGGACTTCCTAGTTCATCTCAGTTCACTTTTTATGTAAGAGCTGAATGTGCAAGTGGAGTATTTGGTCCTTGGTCTCAAGGTTATGATTTTTACTTTTGTGGAGCAACAACTCCTCCCTATTTTCTTGATTTTGAATCTGGTCCAGGACCACTACCTCTTTGTACAAAAACTGAAAATATTGGATCGGGTAACAACTGGAGTATAGGTTCTTTTAATTCGCAAGTTCTTCAATTAGCATGGGGTAATACTGCATCGGATGCGTTTTTTTTTACTCAGGGTATTAATTTGACTACAGGTGTTTCTTATAGGTTAGAATTTAAGTATGGAACTTCACCCAATAATTTTTATTACAATAATTTAGAAGTAGGATTAGCGACAGAGCAAAGTGCACCATTAAGTCGAAATATTGTTGGGTATTTCAACTTTAGCAGTAGTTTCCCCTCTAATTCAAGTAGAGATTTTATACCTAGCACCACAGGGGTATATTATTTTGGGTTCAACGGGTTTTCACAAGCATATCAAAATACACTAATTGTAGATGATATTTCCATTTCAGTTTCACCTCCATGTGATGTTCCAACTGCTATTACAAAATCAAACATTACCACCACAAGTATTGATTTATCCTGGAATGCTCCTGTAAACGGAAGTCCAATTTCTTATGATTTATATTATAGCACAAGCAAAGATTTACTCAATTTTTGGTCTACTCCAAGAAGAACAGGAATTACGGGAAATTCAATTACGCTAAGCCCATTAACTGCAAATACTAAGTATTATTTTTACTTGAGAACAGCCTGCGGAAATACATTAAGGAGTAATTGGACGCCTCTTGATAGTTTTACTACCGCAGCTTGTAATATTGTTATCGCGCCAACTATTGCACCAGAAACTTTTGCTTCTGGGGTTAATCTACCTTTATGTTGGTCAAGAGCAAAAGGTATATTAGCAAGCTCAACTACATTTACCACCAATACATCTAGCAACTGGGTACCTGGAGATTATTTAAATATGACTACACCTTTAAACAAATGTGCTAATATTGAAATTGCCGGTTCCAAAAATAATGATTGGCTGATTTCACCAACTTATAATTTAGGCGGTAACGGAAATTTTCAACTTGAATTCGATTTGGGTTTAACAAAATATAATCAAACAACTTCTACATCCTTAGGAGTGGATGATAAATTTTATGTTGTTGTTTCAACTGATAATGGTGTAACATGGGATAGTGTAAATACCATTGGAAGATGGAATGTCAATACAAACCTTTCAAATACAGGCGAACACATTGTAATTTCTTTGGCATTTTATACCGGATCAGTAGTATTTGGGTTTTATTTAGAAAGCCCCATTTCTATTCCTAGGTGCGAATTGTTCATAGATAATATTGAAATTAAACCATTACAAACAGTACCAGTAATGCTGATGAATTTTGTAGGTGAAAGAAGAAATAAAATCAATCATCTATTTTGGACAACGGCTTCTGAAATAAACAGTAAAGGATTCGAAATTCAACGATCCTCTAATGGAATGAGTTTTAATACTATTGAATTTACATCTTCCAAATCTGTTAATGGAAATAGTGTGTCAGCATTAAACTATGAATTTCTGGATGAAAATACCCCGAATGTAACGGCCTATTACAGGCTAAAGCAGATAAACCTTGATGGTAGCTTTAAGCTATCAAATATGATAAAGATAAAAGGAGACGGACAATCAGAAATTTCTATTAGCAATAGCTATCCTAATCCGGTAAAAGACAAATTGAATGTTGATATTTCAACAACACAATCGGAAAACATGACTTTAATGGTTTGTGATTTGGCAGGTAAAGTTGTTATAAAGGAAAATACAAAAATTACGAAAGGAGATAATTTAATTTCATTGAATGTTGAATCTCTTTCATCCGGCTCCTACATCATTAAATTTATTTGTACAAATGGCTGCGAAAAAACTATACAGAAATTCGTAAAACAATAAACGAGTTTCACTATTGCTGAATACTGAATTCAGCAATAGTTTTTGCTTTTTTTGAAAATGTTTTTTCTGTAGAAGATGCATTACAGAAAAAAGAAAACCTATATATTTGAAAATAGTTTGAAACCCCATGAAGATTTATCTACTTATAGCACTTACTACTCTATTCTTTTGTACAAGTAACGCTCAATCACTAAGTCCACAGGTAATTTCTACTTCTGGCGGTTATCTTACAAACTCAAAAGGTAGTTTGTCGGTTACAATTGGTGAATTAACAGCCGTAGAAACCATTTCAAATACTTCCATAAACCTGATATTAACGCAAGGTTTTCAGCAAAATGATGCAGCTACTGTTTTTCCATTAAAACTAATCTCTTTTACAGGTACTAGAGAAAATAATACTGTTTTGTTGAATTGGCTGGTTCAAAATGAAGTTGCAATAAAACAATACGAAATAGAACGATCAACTGATGGAATACAGTTTTTTAGACTTGCCGATGTAAATGCAAAAAACAATGGACAGCCACAAAAAAAATACAACTATACTGACAAGGATGCAAAACCGATTACATTCTATTATAGGCTATTGATTAAAGAAATGGATGGCAGAGATTGGTATTCGTGGATAGTGAAAATAAACGGAAATGGAAGTGCTATAAAAGTATATCCAATACCTGTAAAAAAAGAATTTGTAGTAGCCTTTACGCTGCTGAAAAATGAGACAAAAGAATTGAGTTTACTAAATGCAGCAGGACATTTATTATGGGTAAAATCTTATCCATTAAAAGCAGGAAGCCAACAACTAACTATTGACCTTGGCAATCAACCCGCAGGCAACTACATCCTTAATGGCCTTGACGAAAAAGGCATTCTCATTATAAAACAATAAACCTCCTTTATGAAACTAGCATTGTTCATTTTATCTGTACTTATTTCAACAATTACTCATGCACAAACAACTCCACCACAAAAACTAAACTACCAGGCAGTAGCAAGAAACGCAGCCGGTACTACTATAGCCAACCAAAATATAGGGGTGAAAATAGAAGTATTGGATGCAGACCAAACTACAGTTGTGTATGCTGAAACACATACGGTGACTACCAATCAATTTGGTTTATTTACGTTGCAAATTGGCGGAGGAACTGCAACCCTTGGAAGTTTTGCAGGTATTAATTGGGGCGGGGGCAACAAATACCAAAAAACCTCTGTAGATCTTACCGGAGGAACGAATTACCAATTAATGGGAATTACACAGTTTATGAGTGTACCCTATGCCCTATATGCCGGAAGTGTAGCCAATAATGGAGGAAAAAACACCGTAATATTAACAGATACAGTAAGCAGTGCTGGAGCACAAAAAATAATTGCAGAAGAAGTGGGGCCAAATACACAAGTTCTAAGAATTATTAATTGTACTAAACTTACGAGTGTGACTTTTTCGGTAATAACAAGTTTAACCGAACTGAGCATATCTAATAATCCTTTATTAACCACTGTTAATTTACCTAATTTAAAAACTTGTATGGGATTTTTTGTTTTAAAAAATAATTCTCGACTAGCAAATTTAAATGTTTCGAATCTGGAAAAAATTTATTCAGGAAACAATCAAAATCTTTATGACGATTTTTTTGCATCTCCATTTTTTGAAATAAGTAATAACGGGTTTACTAATTTAAATTTCCCTTTATTGAATTTTATTGAAGTGAATTGTATAATTACTGAAAATCGAAATCTTGTTTCAATCGCCTTTCCATCTCTCGTCACTTTAAAAGGATATTCATCAAATTCAATTTATGGATTAACTTATAAACATAATTTGACAGGTCCTATGTTAACTTCTATTTCTTTTCCGCAAATAAAATATGTATATGGAAGTCTGAATGTTAATAGCGCAAAAAAAATCGCACTACTGTCTTTCCCCCAATTAATTAAACTAGATGCTCTTAATGTTTATAACATTGATACTTTAGATCTGCCCAATATTGTTTTTATGAGTTCATTAATATGCGGCAATCTGAAATATTTATTCCTGCCTGTTCTTAAAGAAATTGGGATACTTAATTTAGAATCTTCAAGTTTGACAAGTTTGAATCTGCCTTCTCTAAAATCATTGGAAAGCATTTCATTAATAAGGAATAGTTTGCTTACAAGCGTTAATATGCCAATCCTAGATTCATTTTATTCAATTAGTGGAACATCATATTTTAGGATTGAAAATAACGATCAACTCGCAACATTAAATCTACCTAGTTTAAGAAAAATCAATGTCAAAGTAAGTGTTACTAACAATTCAATATTATCTTCTGTTGATTTGCCAATTATGACCTCAATAGAAAACGATTTTGGACTTGCCAACAATCCTTTATTAACCACACTAAATATGAACAATTTCACTTCGTTTAAAGGCTCAAAACTTAGCTTAAACAATAATAAATTTCCCACTTCAAAAGTAAATAGTTTGTTAGGTCAGTTGGTTGCTTTGTCCCCGGTTTTGAGTCAGAAAACCATTTTATTGAAACAACTACCGGCGGCCCCACCAAGTGGTCAAGGTGTAGCAGATAAATCCACTTTGATTTCAAATGGAAATAATGTCTCAACCAACTAATCTAATATAGCAAAATTTGCTTTTCACAATCGGGCCTCATTTAATTATGAACCTACTCCACCGACTCTACACCGTAAACAAAAGCTGTTATTGTGAGCCAATTTTTAGCCATTAATCAAAAAATAATTAACGGCTCACCAATACTCTTTCATTACCCTGCATAGTCTTTAAACTATAAACACCAACAGGTAAATCGCTTACATTTATTTTTTGTTTAAGTTCTTTGATTGCAAAACGCTTTACCACTATGCCAATATTATTTAGCAATAATGCTTCCGTATTCAACAATGAAGACGAAACAATATTCAAAACCATTTCATTGCTCACCGGGTTTTGATGTAGGGTAAATCCTGCATTTTTAGTAGTTTCTTTAATAAGGATAACAGAAGAATAGGTAAAAGATCCATCTTTGTCTACCATCTTCAACCTGAAGAACAAATCAATTTTTGGAGTATTTGCAATGTTGGAACTATAACTGTTGTTTCCTTTGCCTATAGCACTTTTTTCGCCTGCGACGGAAAATAACCTGCCATCACTGCTTTGTTCTATCAAAAATGTTTTGGTATTGATTTCATTTGCCGTTGTCCAATACAATTGAATGTTACCTTCGTTGTTTCTATTGCCTCTAAACAAAATAAGGTTGAGAGGAAAGGTGCTTTCATTTTTTATTAGGGTAATGGCATTGTTGGTGATGACGGGGCTGTTGTAATCAAAGTAAATGGCCGCTTTATTTTTTATTGAATCGCCTAATGCCAATGTGCTTTTTGGCTTTATTCTAAACCTAATAAAACCGTGACTTTTAGGCTCATTCATACTCATGTGGGGCAGCATGATGTCTCGCATTTCAAAACTTATTACATTACCAATAATGGTTGTTTTGGTATTGTGCGAAGTGCTGATCATCTCCATGGAGTTAGCCTGCAGTTGTGCACTCAATGTATCGGTTACTACCACATTGAAGGCGGTATCTGTTCCAGTGTTTTGATAGCGGATAGTGTAGTCAACGTAGTTACCCGCTGCCACTTGGGCAGGACTAAGCTTTGGTGTTCCTCTTTTATCATTTGGATCATATGAAGTTCTAACAATACCTATACATGAGTCAGCAACTGTCCTGGTTCCGTCAGAAACAGTCACAACTGATTTAACACTGTCCCCCAATGTTGCAGTTATTTTTACTGTAAAATAAATATCTACAACCACCTTTTCCCCTATGGAGAATGAAAGTGAATTTAACGTAACCTTATTGCCCGAACGAATAAAAGCAATATTAGATATCGAATCGTAGGTAAGCCGATTGATGTCGTAAGTCAATTGTATGGTAGTAGGTCCAAAGTTGCTGGAGCCGACATTTCGGGCAACTATCCTATAGCCTGTGGGCTTGCCGGGCCTTGTAATCCAACTCAGACTTTGTGTCAAATTGACCTCTATGCTATCAACAACCGCAGTAGGCCGGTAAGCAAAATTTTGAAAAAAAGTAGTGTCGGAACTGATAAAATTGACAGTTTTAGAAGCTGGAACCACATTGAAAAAAGTATTGGATGGCGTAACTGTATAAAAACCCCAGGCAGTAGTGCCTATTTCATAATAACCACTATCGTTGGTGAAGGTGATATTGCCATTGGACAATTGAATTTGGGTATTGGGCTTATAAAATTCATTGGCATCTTTTATCCCATTGCTGTTGGCATCGTAAAATGCATACCCTGCAATAACCGGGAAAGCTGTGCAATTATTTACGTTGTTGGTGACATTGCAAATTGCGGGTAAATTACCAGCATATTGAGCAATAATATTGTTATTGATGTTGGGAAGGCATTTTAGGATATTTCTAGAGAAGTATATTTTCTCAATATTATTAGGCAAAAATGGCAAACAGGTAATATTTGCATTCTGAATATGTAATTCTTTTAAATTTAATGGAAGTGGTGGCATGGAATTTAAAGATGAATCACCAAAACACTTAATTATTTGCAAACTATTGGGTAATGATGGTAGTTGCTTTAAAAGTTTATTATTGCTAACATCTAAATATTGTAAATTAGTTGGGAGGGAAGGTAAACTATCTATTAAGCTGAATGTACAAGCGAGGTACCTCAATCTATTGGTTGTGGGTAAAGCAGGCAAACTTTGCAATTTGGAACTGCCAATCTCCAAATACTCTAATAGAGGGGGCAAAGTAGGTAAAGAAATAAGTTGATAGCCGGAAATTTGCAAATGCCTCATTGAAGCAGGTAGCGCGGGTAGGTATTTTATTCTTAAACCATTGTAAGCAGCAAATTTTATTAATTTTTGGGGAAAAGGTGGTAACGTCTTATCGACCCATGCATAATCACTACCGGCATTAATCGAGATTTCAAAAGTTTCAAGGCTATCCGGAAAATAATTAGGCATTGAATCTATACCGGTATTATCAAGATTTATATATTTTAGTTTTCTGGGCCATTCCGTAATTATGTCAATACCTCCAGCGGACATTCCAAAACGTACCAGATTTTTAAAATATTTCAACCCGGTTATGTCTGAAATTTGGTCAATACTGAGGTTTCCAGCACCATAACTTAAATCAGCGTAGGTTTCATTTAAGATAGCAGCACAGGTGGTATCCATTTGCCCTGCACCATTAAAACAACCGGGGTATTTAATCTTCAATTGCGACCGAAATGCTGAATCTGGGATGTTTACATACTGTGCATGGGCTGCTGTAAGTAACAGTAAACAGATTCCGATAAAGAGGGATAAATATTTTTTCATGGTAATTTCCTTTGAATTAGAAGTATTGAAATAATTAAACAACTAAGTTAATAAATATGTTGGAGGTCGGAATACTTTATTTGTCGCAGTTGGTTCTTCACCAACAGGCTGAATAGTAGGCAAGTTTATTGGTTAAGACACCAAAAGGCGTTACCTAATTACTCCTTTTTGCTTCCACTCACAAATGCAGAACGTTCAGCACCATTCCCCATTTTTTGCACGAACAAAAATAATTTCTCCTGCTAACGGACGCTTCAGGTTCAACCACTCATTAAATTTGATACGGCTCTTTGCAAGACCGACATAAGCATTGGTGGTTTAAAACCCCGA
>JANMZN010000020.1:0-7765 GCA_031383285.1 Segetibacter sp. | reverse complement strand
CTCGTAGTTTGGGAATTTTTTTTGTGAGAAATGTAGCGTTGCGACTATGCTAGTAATTATCGAAATAATTGAGAAGGAGAAGAGAAATATTCCAAAGAACCCAAAAAATAATTCTGACATTTTTAAAAAATTATTTTAATTTTCAACAAAAGAATTGAGATAAACAAACAATGCTTTTTTTCATAGAAGAGATTTTCACTGAATTCCCCGTTTCGACATTTATTTTATGAAATTAGAATAAATATTTTACCAATCATACCAAAATGATCATTAAAAGCAGATTAATGTTAAGGTTTTCTTCAGCAATAGTTATTTCTTATTACTAAATGTACATTGTAATTATTTTTTAGCAATGGTAACCTACCTTCGCAACCGAAAACGCTTTGATCTGCTATCATTTCTGGCGTTGGACGAATAAATGAATCTGCAGCACTTAACTGATCAATTTACGAATAACCCCCGCCTTTTTCAATTGGCGGACAAGCTAACTTTTGCCCAACCGCAGCGAATTTACTTAAGAAACCTTCAGGGAAGCAGTGCTGAGTTTACCCTTGCCGCAGTTTTTAATCAATCTTCCAATCAAGGCCTTAACCATCTTGTGATTTTAAATGATGCGGAAGACGCAGCATATTTTCACAATACACTGGAAAGTCTTACGAGTGCTTTGGACTTATTCTATTTTCCTTCTTCATTTAAAAACAGGAAGAATTTTAAACTGATTAATAGCAGCCACGTGATGTTGCGTGCCGAAGCTTTGACCAGACTTTCCAATGGAGGAAATAAAAAACTGATCATAACGCACCCCGAGGCACTGTTTGAAAAGGTAGTGCTACCCAATACTCTTTCAAAGAATATTATTCAGATAAAAACAAACGAAACAATTAACCTGGATGGGTTGATGGAATTGTTTGTCATGTATGGTTTTGAAAGAACCGATTTTGTATATGAACCAGGTCAATTTGCGTTAAGAGGCGGTATCTTGGATATCTATTCTTTTGGAAATGAAAAGCCATACCGGATTGAACTTTTTGGAAATGACATTGATAGTATAAGAATATTTGATCCGGAAACGCAATTGAGCGAAAGAAAGCTACTACAAATAAGTATTATTCCCAACATTGATACACAGTTTGATTCTGGTGAAAAAGTTTCTCTCTTGGAATTTTTGCCAGAAAATACTGTCATTTGGATTCAGGATTGGCAATTTGCAAAGGAAAGAATAGAGGTACAGGAAGAGGATCTTCATTTTTTCATGGAACTCCAAAAGGAAGGTCTGAAAAAACCTGAAGAAGATGAAGAGGACGAAAACAAATACATAAAGAATATAAGCGTTGCCGATTTTATTAAAGCCTCATTCTTAGAAGAACAATTGAAATCCCGGCACATTGTAGAGTTTGGTAGGGCCCAATATTTCCCGGGGTTTGAAATTAACTTTAATACCAAAGAGCAGCCTTCGTTTAACAGGCAATTCGAAATGCTTATTAAAGACCTAAAGCTTTGGGAAAGCAAAGGTTTTGAATTGTACATTTTTGCCGAAAACCCAAAGCAACTTGAAAGGCTCCATAGTATATTTGAAGATCTAAAAGCTGACATTCATTTTACACCACTTGTAAATGATATTCATAAAGGATTTATTGACGAAGACCTGAAAGTGGTTTGTTATACTGATCACCAGGTTTTTCAGCGATACCATAAGTATAAAGTTAAGCAGGCATACAACAAGAACAAAGCCCTCACACTTAGAACCCTTCGTGAATTGCAGCCCGGAGATTATGTTACCCATATTGATCATGGAGTAGGTACCTATAGCGGATTGCAAAAGATTCAAGTGAATGGAAGGTTGCAGGAAGCAGTAAGGATTATTTATAAAGACAATGATATTCTGTATGTAAATATCAATTCGCTACACAAGGTAAGTAAATACACAGGCAAGGAAGGCAGCATACCAAAGATTAATAAAATTGGAAGTGATGCGTGGCAGAAACTGAAGGAAAAGACCAAAACGAAAGTAAAAGAAATAGCTTTTGACCTGATACAATTATATGCAGAAAGAAAGGCACAGCAAGGATTTCAATACAGTCCGGACAATTATATGCAAACTGAATTGGAGGCTTCCTTTATATATGAGGATACCCCTGACCAAAGCAAGGCCACTGCAGATGTAAAAAAAGATATGGAGAGCTCATCACCAATGGACAGACTTGTATGTGGCGATGTGGGTTTTGGTAAAACTGAGATAGCAATCAGGGCTGCTTTTAAAGCTGTAGTAGATGGCAAGCAGGCGGGTATTTTGGTTCCTACAACCATCCTAGCTTTTCAGCATTACCAAACATTTAAGGAGCGGCTAAAAGATTTTCCTGTTACAGTAGATTATGTAAATCGTTTTAAGTCTGCAAAGGAAAAAAAGGAAACACTTGTAAGGCTCGAAGAAGGGAAGATTGATATTATAATAGGTACACATTCTATTTTGGGCAAAGAAGTAAAGTTTAAAGACTTAGGTATCTTAATTATAGATGAAGAGCAGAAGTTTGGTGTGGGTGCAAAGGAGAAATTAAAAACACTGAAGACAAATGTTGATTGCCTCACTTTAACCGCCACCCCTATACCTCGTACATTACAATTTAGTTTGATGGGGGCTCGTGACTTGAGCATTATGAATACGCCACCTCCAAATCGCCAACCGATTCAAACGGAGGTGAGTAATTTTAATGTAGATTTCATAAGAGAAGCTATATATTATGAAACAGAAAGAGGTGGTCAGGTCTTTTTTATTCACAACAGAGTGCAGGGTTTGGGCGAAATGGCAGGCATGATTCAGGGTTTGTGTCCGGACTTATCTATTGGGTATGCTCATGGTCAGTTAGAAGGACATGAATTGGAAGAACGTATTTTCGATTTTATCGATAAGAAATACGATGTGCTGGTTTGTACTAATATAGTTGAAAGTGGGGTTGATATTCCAAATGTAAATACCATCATCATTAATAATGCGCATCATTTTGGTTTGAGCGACCTTCACCAATTAAGAGGCAGAGTCGGAAGAAGCAACAAAAAAGCTTTTTGCTATCTGCTTGCACCATCACTTAGTACATTGCCTACCGATAGCAGAAAAAGATTGCAAACATTGGAGCAGCATAGTGAGTTAGGAAGCGGATTTCAAATTGCAATGCGTGACCTTGACATTCGTGGCGCAGGCAACATGTTAGGTGGAGAACAAACAGGTTTTATGGCTGAAATTGGGTTTGAGATGTATCAAAAAATCCTGGATGAAGCAATCAGAGAATTAAAACGGAGCAAGTTTAAAGATCTTTTTAAAGATGAAATAAACAAACAAGATGATTTTGTTACCGACTGTACGATAGATACTGATCTTGAAATATTGATTCCAGACGATTATGTCGGGAGCATTACTGAAAGGCTTTCGTTGTATACCCGACTTGACAATTGTGAAACTGAAGAGGAGCTACAAGCTTTTCAAGATGAAATGTTGGATAGGTTTGGCCCGATTCCCCAGCCAGTAACTGATCTTTTTACGACTTTGAAATGCCGAAAACTAGCAGTAGAACTTGGATTTGAGAAGATGACTTTAAAGGAAAACATTCTTAGATGCTACTTCATTAATCGTCCTGATTCCCCTTACTTTGAATCAGAAACCTTCAAAAAAATATTAGATTATCTTCAAACCGGAACGAATAAAGCTACACTGAAACAAACGGGTAAAAATTTCTTACTAGCAGTTGACAATGTGAAATCTATGGAGGAGATGCAAGGTTTCTTGCAGAAAATGCAAAAACAAGTTGTAAAGCCCACACAAACAATAGAAGGTTAAATATTCCACTTGGTTAAATAGAAACAGGGTATGTTTTCACATACCCTGGAAAAAACCAAATTTTCATTTAGCAAATCAACACTTAAAAGGCAAGAATCGTAGAAGCACGTCTAAATACAAAGAACAAAGTAAAGAAGTATATTTCATACTAACAAACGTTAGTTAGTTTATTTTTGGACTTTCTTGTTTAAAGAAAAATACAGTTTTTGTACTGTAATAACCTAATGATCAAAATCATCTTTTCTTATGACAATAGTATGACAGAAAAAGAGCGTGTTTAAAAGAAGTGCAGTTAATTTTGCAACGACCACTAAAGGAAAGATGTACACAGAACGACAGAATAACATATCGAAGTTTTTTGTAGTTGGTATTAACTATAAAAAGGCAGATGCTTCTATTCGTGGTCAATTTGCTATTAATTTCGATCAATATGCCACCATACTCAGCTTAGCACCTACGCTTCATTTATCCGATTTTTTCATTCTTTCTACTTGTAACAGAACAGAAATATACGCTTTGGCAGAAAGCGCTTCTCAACTAATAAGTATCCTTTGTACTCAGACAACCGGGTCAAGAGAAGTATTTGAAAAATCATGCTATATCAAACAATCAAGTGAAGCCATTCAACATCTATTTGAAGTAGGGGCAGGTTTGGAATCTCAGATATTAGGTGATTATGAAATCATTGGACAGTTGAAGACTGCAGTAAAGTTTGCAAAGGAAAAAGGATTTATTGGTGCTTTTATAGAAAGGCTCACTAATTGTGTTTTGCAATCTACTAAGCTCATTAAAAACCAAACTGAACTAAGTGGTGGAACTGTTTCTGTTTCCTTTGCTGCGGTTCAATACATTAAGAAAAATATTGCTGATATACCAAACAAAAATATTTTATTGTTAGGCGTAGGAAAAATAGGTAGAAATACCTGTAAAAATTTGGTTGACTATTTAGATACTTCAAATGTTACGTTAATCAATCGCTCACCGGATAAAGCAAATAAACTGGCTAAGGAACTGGGGTTGCAATATGCAACACTTAATGAGTTGGATACTTGCATTGAAGCTGCCGACATAATTCTTGTTGCAACCAATAGTGCAGAGCCCATTATATTAATAAAGCACCTGCTCAATCGCGGACCTAAATTGATTATCGATTTATCAATCCCTTATAATGTAGAAAAATCTGCTCAGCTTTTAGATAATGTAACCTTGGTAAACGTGGATGAATTATCTAAATTGAAAGATGAGACTTTGCACAAAAGACAGACTGAAATACCGAAAGCAAGAGCAATAATTGCCGAGCATAAAGCAGAGTTTATAGAATGGTGTGACATGCGCAAAAATGTTCGTTTTATTAAAGCCGTTAAGCAGAAACTGCATGATATGCACCAATGCGAATTGTATCTTTCTACAAAAATTTCTTACACATCTTCTCTTACCTGTGTAGAATCTATTGATCAGGTTGCTATTCAAAAAGTGATCAAGAACATGGCGGTTAAATTGAAGCAGCAGCATCAACCCGGTTGCTATTATATCGAAGCCATTAATGATTTTATTACAAGCCACAGAAACTAATAATGAGTAAGGTTTTGAGGATAGGTACACGTGAAAGCCAATTAGCAGTATGGCAGGCAAACACGGTCAAAAAGCTATTGGCTCAAAATGGTTATGATTCTGAATTGGTGTATATTAAAAGCGAAGGCGATATTGACCTTCTAACGCCTTTATATGAAATAGGTGTTCAGGGTATTTTTACAAGAAGCTTAGACATTGCTTTGCTAAATAATAGAATAGATATTGCTGTTCACAGTATGAAAGATGTACCTACACAATTACCAAAGGGCATTATTCAATCTGCTGTATTAGAGAGAGCATCTTACAAAGATTTGTTGGTTTATAAAGGAGAAAGAGGTGAGATGGAAAAAATGATGTTGTACAGTCAAAATGCGACAAACGACAAACAACAAACGACAAACTTTATCATTGCCACTAGTAGCATTCGAAGAAAAGCACAATGGCAACATCGCTACCCAACGCACAACGTAGAAAATTTGAGAGGCAATGTAAATACCCGATTAAAGAAAGTATCAGAAAGCAATTGGCAAGGAGCTATTTTTGCAGCAGCAGGATTGGAAAGAATACACCTTAGGCCTGAGAAATCTATTGAACTAGATTGGATGTTGCCAGCTCCGTCACAAGGTGCCATTATGGTAGTTTGTAGGCAAGATGATTCGTTAGCCTTTGATGCATGTCAAGCATTTAATCATGAAGAAACAGCATTGTGTACTGCTATAGAAAAGGGATTTCTAAGAACGTTGATGGGTGGTTGTTCTACGCCAGTGAGTGCACTTGCGCAAATAGAAAATGGGCAGGTTCATTTTCAAGGAAATCTATTATCAGTCGATGGGCGAGAAAAAGTAGAGATAGAGAAGTTTGTACAAATAAATGATGTTACCAATCTTGGAGTAATCGCAGCCAAAGAAATGTTGGCCAATGGTGGGCAATCCATTGCAGATACCATTCATCATGGAAAATAAGTTAATCAACATATTGAGTACTCGACCACTGAGTGATATATTAATAACCAATGCTGCAAAGGAAAATGTTGTATTGGATATTAAGTCGTTTATCAGTGTACAAAAAATGATAGCTTTAGAATCAATAAATAAAATAAAAGAACTGTCTTTACAAAAAGCAAATGTTGTTTTTACCAGTATGAATGGTGTTGAAATAGTTGCTGATATAGTTACCGATTTGCAAATTGTTCCCGATTGGAATATCTATTGCATGGGCGGTACTACGCTTTCACTAATAAAAAATATTTGGCCAAATAATCAAATTAAAGGAACTGGAAAAAATGCCACCGCATTGGCAGAAAAAATAATTGCTGATAAGGTAGAAAGTATTCATTTTTTCTGTGGAAACATAAGCAGAGTAGAGTTGCCCACAATTTTGAGAAAAGAAAACATACAGGTGAACGAGTGGGTTGTTTATGAGACAATTCTTACGCCTTCTACTATAGAAAAAACATATGATGGCATTTTATTTTTTAGTCCAAGTGCAGTAGAAAGTTTCTTTAGTGTAAACCAATCCATAGGGGCAAGTGTTTTATTTGCCATTGGGTCAACAACAGAAAATACTTTAAAAATATTTACAAGCAACACTATAGTAGTCGGTGATTATCCGGAAAAGGAGCAATTGGTCAATAAGGCAATTTGCTATTTACATTCTAATGGATAACAGAGGGCTCAACTTTTATAAACCCACCCAAATCTACATACATGAGTGATTTGAAAAACGATTTGATACTAAGAGCTTTAAGAGGAGAAAAAACAGAACGTGTACCTGTTTGGATGATGCGACAAGCAGGTCGTTATCTTCCTGATTACTTAAAGCTAAAAGCGAAGTATGATTTTTTTACTAGAGTTCAAACACCTGAGTTGGCGACTGCTATTACGCTACAGCCAATAGATCAGGTCGGTGTGGATGCGGCCATTATTTTTTCAGACATTTTGGTAATACCACAGGCAATGGGTCTCGAAGTATTGATGGAAGAAGGCAAAGGGCCGTCACTGCCAAAGGTCATTAAAAATCAACATGACATTGATGAGCTTATAACCGGTGGGGCGGAAGATAGTTTAAAGTATGTTTATGATGCATTATCACTAACTAAACAAGAACTAAATGGTCGGGTACCGTTAATTGGTTTTGCAGGTGCGCCGTGGACTCTTCTTTGCTATATGGTAGAAGGTAAAGGAAGTAAGACTTGGGACAAAGCAAAGCAATTTGCTTTCACAGAGACGCAGCTTGCGCACCAATTATTGCAAAAAATTACTGACATCACTATAGATTATTTAAAGTGCCAGGTACAAGCCGGTGCTGATATTATTCAGGTTTTTGATAGTTGGGCAGGTGCATTGAGCCCTGAGGATTTTAAGA
>JANMZN010000546.1:0-5395 GCA_031383285.1 Segetibacter sp. | reverse complement strand
ACATAAAACTGAACCAAAGCATGGCAAGGCATCAATGCCATTTTTGAAAGTTCGCCCACATTCCATGCGTTGATAATAATTCTTCGGCTATCCGGATTGTGCTTAATTTGGTTTATTACGTCGGAAACCTGATCTATTATTTTGCCATCCGGACCTTGCCAACTTCGCCATTGTTTGCCATATACAGGGCCCAATTCACCATTTTCGTCAGCCCATTCGTTCCAAATTTTTACACCATGATCGGTCAGGTATTTAATGTTGGTCTCGCCTTTTAAAAACCAAAGTAATTCATAAATGATGCTTTTTGTATGCAACTTTTTAGTGGTTACCAACGGAAAACCTTTTGCTAGATCAAACCGCATTTGATAACCAAAAACACTGGTAGTGCCGGTTCCGGTTCGGTCGGTTTTGACAACCCCATTTTCTAAAATATGCTGCAGCAGCTCGTGATATTGTTGCATGAGCGCAAATTACGGATAGCCAAGTGAATGAAAAAGTGATGTGGTTAAAATGGGAGAAAATCGTTTGCTGCAAAAGAACAGGGCGGAAGTCACTATTTTTTAGACGTTCAAGGAGTGCATTGAACAACACTTCCGGTCTTTTTGGAGAGCACTTAGGGAGAACAGGGGTAATGTGCTAATTTGCTAATGTGCTAATTTGCTAATGTGAAAATTGGAAAATGGAGGAGGCGAAGGAAAATGTAGAAGGAGGCGGAGGATGGATAGGCGACGGCGGAGGATGGGAAGGCAGAGGCGAAAGATAGGGAGGCGGAGGCGAAGGTAGGTCCGGCGGAGACGGAGGATGGGAAGGCGAAAACCGACAAAGTGACGGCGGAGGCGGAGGATGGGAAGGCAGAAGGTACAAAATGGCAGAAAAATGAAGGTTTATAGCAAATTACTACTTACCTGCAATTTAAGTTCTGAAAACAAGTTGGACTTATCCTTAATCCTATTGTCTTAAATTAATCTCAAATCTTTAATTAAATTTTGAAAAGCAAACGTATAAACAAGCTAGTGGCAAGTGGCTGTTTAAATTATAAAAGTGACAGACTGGCAAACTATTCTATATCTGAAGGGAGCACTATCTCCACCTTACTAAAACCGGACGATGAAACAGAGCAATCAACTTTACCACCCTGTATGTCTGCAATTTCCCGTAACAAGGAATCATTAATATCAGATTCCAGATCGCTTAGTACGCCTCCATGTTCCTCTTGCGTGAAAGTTATAACAAAATGGGTGCTGCGATGTAAGGTTATGTTGAGAGATGAGGGGGCTCTTTTACCAGCAATAAAATCTGCCCATTTTTCAATTAGGTGAATAATAAGAGGAGCGTAGAAAGAAGGCTGGGTACTTGGAATACCCACAAACTTGTAGGTTAAGTTAAACGGGTAAGTATTTTGCACCTTGTCAATATATTCTTCGATAAGTTCCTCTATTGGTATCCACTTGGCTGATAAAGGGGTGAGGGTATAAGACAGATTTTTTGTTTTATCAAGAATGGCTTGCAATTGATCTTTAACTAATTTAAAAACTTCTTGATCATTAATCTGCATTTTGTTATAATTTAATAAACTAATTTTAAATGCTGCAATATCCTGTGCCAATTCTTCGTGAAGCTGATTAGCCAGTTCCACTTTATCTTCTAGGTTTTCTTGTAATGCCCTTGTGATGGCTTTGCTTTTTAAAGATATAAGTTCATCAGCACGCCTACGTATCATCACGTTTTTATTGCGCAGGTCTATAAGCCGGGTGGCCTGTTTGGATAAAAGTTCCAGGGCCCTTTCCTGGAACTTATCCAGTTTTTTGGGTTCATGATCAATTACGCAGATTGTGCCTAGGTTAAACCCTGTGGGGGATATGATGGGTGCGCCAGCATAAAACCGGATATTTGGATCACCCGTAACAAGTGGATTATCATGAAAACGATCATCAAGCATAGCGTCTTCCACTTGCATCACACTATTTTGTAAAATAGCATGAGAGCAAAAGGCTATATCCCGGGAGGTTTCGGTGGCCTCCACTCCTTTCCTTGCTTTAAACCACTGGCGGTCTTTATCAATAAGGGTCACCAAAGAAATAGGGCATTTACAAATTTGCCCTGCCAACTCAACCAATTCATCAAAATCTGCTTCTGGCCTGGAATCTAAAAGCTGATATAAACTAAGGTCTTTTAAACGACTTAATTCGTCGGAAGGTATTTTTGCGGCAATCATATAAATTGGATATTAAGTGAAATAGCAAAACTGACGATTAACCATAAGGAAAAAAATTGTTTAACACCCCATTAATATCTGTGCCGGAAGACAGATCGAGCAACAGTTACCAAACAGAGGCATTTCATTTATTTGTCTTTCCGACTCTGCTAGTTGAAGTTTAAGCGAAGCGAAACTTCAATTTACAATGAAATCCAGGACTCCCGAAGGAAGGTCGGGACAAGTTGTGTCCGGTAGAAAGTAAGAGTGCTGCTTTCTTATAATCATTGTTTTACTTTACCGGTCGAAGACCAACTACCTTATTATATTTCAGTAAAATTCGGAACACTGAAACAAGCGGGGTTTTTTATAGCGAACACTTATGGTGAATGGTACTTTTTTGGCGCTCATTCTTTTATCATAATCCTAATTCAAGCAAATTATTTAAAAAATTGTCGGGTATAATTGTCTTTTCATCTAAGGCTGTAAGCAGTAATAAATAAACGGAACCATTTTTTTTATAAAGTCCAATTTGCATATGCCGAAATTTATATAGTTTTGATTTTTCATTCATTTGAACATAAATATCTATTGGCCCATCTATTTCATATTTTAATGTAGTATTATTTAATAATAACTCATAGCTTATTAGGGTATCGGTATTACTAATATTTTTAAACGATTCTCCCCCGATAGTTATATAGAAATTAGATACTCTACCTATATGTCCGGAATAATATTGCAAATCGTAAGGCAAATCTTTGTAATTTAAATTATACACATAACCTGATGATTTTTCATTAATATTTTTTTGTGTGAATAAGGCTGCTTTTTTCAAACTAATTTCATAATTTATATCAACTTTATAGAACAATAAATTATACTCATTTTTAATTTCAATTATACTAATTGGATTTCTTACTTTGCTATTTAATACTCGTTTGACTTTTACATTTTTCCAACAATCTTTCACAAATAAATTCGAGTCTTCAGTTGATATTCGGAATGTATCATTCATATCATTATCTAAGGAATTAAGTGTTTTGACAAAAAGGGAAACTGCATTTATTACCATAAAAATAAGCAGCAATGCAAAAATTATGTATACGCTTTTCTTAAAAAAAGGATGTCTAATCATAGGACTTAAATAAAATTTTATCGGGACATTAATGGTACCAATTCTGGTTGAAAAATAAGTATTCCCCCGTTCTTCGAGGTTCCGAAGGGCACCTCGAAGCTAAGATAAATGCAGTTCTCCGAACTGCTGTCTTTGAAATAGGCAAAAGAACCGAAATGAAGTAAGCCTAAGCCCTCTACTAGTTGAAGTTTAAGCGAAGCGAAACTTCAACTTATAATGAAATCTAGGACTCCCGAAAGAAGGTCGGGAGACCTACTACCTTATTATATTTCATTGTCCTTCGGAACACTGAAACAAGCGGGGGGTATCAGATACGCAAAGCATTGCAAGCACGAAACGCCAGTGGCGATTATGTACCCGTAAACTTTAAACCCTTTGAAGAAGCATACAAAGCCCTCACAGAAAAGCTGCAACCAATGGTGTATGAGTTAGGTTTTTTGAAAGTGTAATAGATGCCAATGGCATCAAATGTTTATAACATAAAAAAATCAAATTACCGATGCCAACGGCATCAAATGTAAATAGAAAATAAAAGATGCAAGACATACGACCCCAAGGGGGTCGAATACATTAAAACATGAACATTTTCTATTAACATATAACCCCGTTGGGGTTAGGCGAAAACAATTAAAATGACCACTTTTCGCCGATGTTGTTGTTCTTCACCAATAGCCTGCATGATAACCGAGTATGATATTCGCTAAAATTCACAAGCGAATGGAACGGAAAATAATATTTGCTAGTATGTGCTAGCAGGTAAAGTACAACCTAAGAAAAAATGCCATTACTAAAGCTATGCCTTGACTATTTATACAACGCTTTTACATGCTTTACAGATAGTGTAATCATTTTCTCCAATACTTTCTGGTCAATATCAGACAGCTTCTTTATATAAATACAGGCCTTTGCACTTTTATGCTTTCCAAATTTTGCCAGCAAGGTTTCTCTGTTATCGAAACCTGAAGAGAGGTACAGTGAAATTTCAGCCTTCCTGGGGGAGAATGCAACCAAAGGAGCATCTCCTTCTCTCCCACTTTCATATTTGTAATGATAAGAACCAAAACCAACAATTGCAGGGCCCCACATCTTTGGTTCAAAACCAGATTGTTTCCTCATTATTTCTACAATGGCAAAACAATCTGCCCGCCTGGTTTTATCAGAGACTAAATTAATAAAATCAGTAACACTGTCGTGGTTTTCAATTGTTTTATTGGTGGCTTTGGCCATAATGAAATGGTTTAGATGTACAATTCTTTAAATTATGAAAACGAAACAACAAACTACTAAAAGTCAATTGCAGACCAAATATACTAACGAAGGCATGTACACATTTCATTTTCTACAAAAAACGAATAGGCGTACCATTCAAGCCCATGGGCACCCAACCATTAAGAAAATATGCATCCCTATTTTTTAATAAAACCCGCGACTGCGCGATCAAAGCTAAAATGAGTTGCAAAGAGATGGGTTTCGGACTGCCTTCATCAAACTCAACAATTGTTTGCATCTTATGCAGCCAAGAAAATTTAGAAAGGCTTCTAATTTTAAAGGATATTCGCGCAAATAGCATGATTACTCAGGAAACCATACAACAGATTACCAACCGCATAGATATTGTAGAAATTATCGGTGAATTTGTAAAGCTGAAAAAACGGGGAGTAAATTACCTCGGCAATTGTCCTTTTCACAACGAGAAATCGCCATCTTTTACGGTATCTCCCAGTAAGGAAATTTACAAATGTTTCGGTTGTGGCAAAAGCGGTAATTCTATTGGCTTCATCATGGAACATGAGAAATATACCTATGTAGAAGCGCTGAAATGGTTGGCTGCCCGGTATAATATTGAGATTGAGGAAACAGCAGTAAGTGATGAGGTAAAACAACAAATACAGATTGCTGATAGCCTTTACATTATTAACGCTTTTGCACAGAAACATTTTTCTCACAACCTGCTTCATACCGAAGAAGGTCAATCTGTAGCGCTCAGCTACTTACAGCACAGGGGGTTTAATACCGAAATAATAGAGAAATTTCAGCTAGGCTATAACCTGGAAGTGAAAGAT
>JANMZN010000457.1:0-2600 GCA_031383285.1 Segetibacter sp. | reverse complement strand
ATCATTTCCGCTATCTTTACCGCCCTTGATTAAAAAATATGCCGCTTAAAAGAATAGCTATATTTGGTTCTACCGGTTCTATAGGCACGCAAGCTTTAGAAGTTATAGATGCCAACCCTGATAAGTTTAGTGCCGAAATATTGACCGCACAGTCCAATGATGAGTTACTCATCCAACAGGCACTGAAGTTTAATCCGAACGTGGTTGTTATAGGTGATGAAAAGAAATACCTGAAAGTAAAAGAAGCATTGGCACAAACACATGTAAAAGTGTTTGCAGGAGAAAAAGCATTGGAAGAAGCCGCCGGAATGGATTGTTACGACCTGATGTTGGCTGCAATAGTCGGGTATGCAGGCTTAAAACCCACATTAGAAGCAATCTCTGCAGGTAAAGTAATTGGACTTGCTAATAAAGAAACGTTGGTAGTTGCGGGAGAAATTGTGATGAAGAAAGCAATGGAAAAACGAGTGCCCATTATACCTGTTGACAGCGAACATTCTGCTATCTTTCAATGCCTTGTTGGTGAAACAAGAAATAAGATTGAAAAAGTTGTTTTAACGGCAAGCGGTGGACCATTCAGAGGCAAAAAGCCCAATTTCCTTGTAAACGTAAAACGGGACCATGCGCTACAACATCCTAACTGGACAATGGGTGCCAAAATAACCATTGACAGTGCCACACTCATGAATAAAGGCCTGGAAATGATAGAAGCCAAGTGGCTTTTTAACCTAAAGCCCGAACAAATACAGGTGGTTATTCATCCGCAAAGTATTATTCACAGCATGGTGCAGTTTGAGGATGGAAGCATCAAAGCACAAATGGGGTTGCCCGATATGAAATTGCCCATCCAATATGCAATGGCTTTTCCGCATCGGATACCAAGTAGCTCACCCCGGCTCAATTTCAAACAGTTTTCCAGCCTTACTTTCGAGGAACCTGATGTAAAAACGTTTAGAAATTTGGGTCTTGCTATGGAAGCATTGAACAAAGGAGGCAATATGCCGAGTATATTAAATGCTGCAAACGAAATAGCCGTTTACGCATTTCTTAGAAATAGGATAGGATTTTTGGATATGACCGAGGTCGTAGAACAGACCATGTATAAAATGCCGTTTATTGAAAATCCAACGCTGGATGAATATTTTGAAAGTGATGGAGAAGCAAGAAGTTTTGCTGCTTCGCTTATTCAGCTTTAATAATAGAACTTTTCATGTTTTTTGGTGTTGTTTTTCTGTTCGTTTTGAATGAGCATGTTACATTTCCTTTCCGAAATTTAACCTTGTTTTATTGTTCAAAAGCATCGGAAATTCGTTCAATATGAGATGTTTGTGATTTATTTGCCGAAAGTATCAGGAGTAGTAATGAAAAAAAATGCTGCTGATTTTTGATTTTATAATTAAAAAGTTCCCTTCAAACAAGGATAGAAACGTATGACTTTATTAGCAATAGACTGGGGTAGTGTAGGTGTAAAAACCGGTCAATTTATTTTATCATTTTCGATATTGGTGGTTTTGCATGAGATGGGGCATTTCTTTCCTGCCAAATGGTTTAAATGCAGAGTAGAGAAATTCTACTTGTTCTTTAATCCATGGTTTAGTTTGTGGAAGAAAAAGAAAGGCGAAACCGAGTACGGCCTTGGATGGGTACCATTTGGAGGGTATGTAAAAATATCGGGAATGGTAGATGAGAGTATGGATAAGGAGCAAATGAAACTGCCACCTCAACCATGGGAATTCAGAAGCAAACCGGCCTGGCAACGGCTCATCATTATGATAGGTGGCGTGGTAGTAAATATTATCTTGGCTATCGTTTTATTTGTCATGATCATGTATGTGTGGGGTGAGGAATACATCCCGGCAAAAAATCTAAAGTATGGTGTTTATGCAGATAGTTTGGCTAGGCAAATTGGGATAAAGGACGGCGATAAAATTGTTTCCATTGGTGGAAAGCAGGTTGATAATTTTGGAAGTGTTGGTGCAGAAATCATTCTTGGCGAAGCAAAGGAAATGCAGGTAGAAAGGGATGGAGTGGCTCAAAATATCGCCATACCTGATGGATTTATTAAACACCTAAATAAGAATAAATTAGACGGATTTCTTGATATTAGAATTCCGACTATTGTAGATTCGGTTACTAAATCTGCTACATTTATTCAAGGAAAGCTTTTGAAAGGTGATCAGATAATTGGATTTAACGGAACGCCGGTTCCTTACTTTCATGAATTGAATAAAATAAAAACCACCCAAGCTGGGAAAGAGGTCGAATTAATGGTTGTAAGAAATCAAGACACCTCTACCATAAAGGTGAAGTTGGACGATAAAGGAGCCATAGGATTTCAGGCCAAAAGTCCAGTCGGTATTTTGGGCAGTACAATTAAAAATTATACGTTATTGCAATCTGTTCCTGCCGGGTTTAATAAGTGTTTTGAGACGCTTGGAAGGTATATGACAGGACTTAAGCAATTGTTTACTGGTAAGGTTAATGCCAGCGATTCTCTAGGAAGCGTTATCAGCATAGGCAATACTTTTCCGGGATCGTGGGATTGGCAGCGTTTCTGGACTTTGACCGCTATCTTCTCTATTATCCTTGCCTTCATGAAC
>JANMZN010000444.1:0-1641 GCA_031383285.1 Segetibacter sp. | reverse complement strand
TCGCAAATCTGCAAAACGTTCTGTGTGATGTCCACTGCAACCCTCCCAAAAATTTGGACAGTTTAAAAGTAGATTTTTAAACCTTTAAACACCAAAAAAATGAAGAAATCAATGTTAAGCGAGACGCAGATTGTAAATGCGTTACATTTGAAAATGAATATGAAATTTTCATCCATATCTCACCTCTTTGGGGTTGATATGGATGATTTATACATCCATATATACTAGTTAGCAGCAATGCAAACTAACTGTCCAAAGACAAACCGATGAAAAAACATTTACTCATTTTTCTACCTTTTTTGCTCTCTCTAAATTTGTATGCACAGACATATACAGATTCTATTTGCACTGACTTTGATGACTCTGCTTTGTTTCTTACTAATTTATCTAATAGTTGGCAAATTGGACCACCAAGCAAAGTAGTTTTAAATAATTCTTATAGCCTTGTTAAATCGATTATTACTGACACAATAAACACATATCCAAGTAATGAGACTTCGGTTTTCTATGCTGTATATGCACCTGACTATATAGCTAACTATTTGTATTGGTATTTCCCCTTCCAAATAGAATTTTATCATCGCTTCGATTCAGACTCATTGACAGATTTTGGTTCAATTGAATTATCAAAAGACGGAGGAAGCACTTGGATAAACGGACTTTCAACTGAGTATGGTGATGTTAATGTGCCAATGTATAACTCTCATATATTTTTAGGCGCTGGCGATACTATCTATGATAGTTTAGCAGTAACCGGTAGTTCAAATGGCTGGGTACATTCAACAATCACTAAAGATTTAAACCCTTGGATTTCGGAGACTGGATGGATTGATCCAGATAGTATAATTGTTAAATTCACATTCACCAGTGATGCTATTGACAACTTCAAAGATGGTTGGCAAATTGATAATATTTGCATTAAGTATCTTATAGCTAGTTCAATTGAAGAAAATGAATCTAAGAACACGTTGAATATATACCCTAATCCCTTTTCAATTAAGACAACTTTGCAGAGTGACAAACATTTGAAAAACGCGACTTTGACACTATACAATTCATTAGGACAACAGGTAAGACAAGTAAATAATATTAGCGGGCAGACTGCGACCCTGCAACGCGACAACTTACCAAGCGGACTGTATTACTTGCAACTGACTGAGGACAACCAAACTATTGCGACTGACAAAATAGTAATATCGGAATAATGACAAACGAAGATGCACATGCGGCTAACATATAAGGCTTAAACGCGTGAAGCGCAGCGGAGCAGCGATTTAAGCATGTGTTGAAAGAAGCTCTTCATGCTGATTTTTGGATAAAAATGAGACCTATGCCTGTTCAATTTTTTTGATTGATTTTTACCATACTACTTTGCAGAACGCAGGGTGTTTTTTTGGTTATTGGTGATCAAAATCGCTTGTGAATTTTGATCTATTTGTAAAAGTTAAGCATAAAATTTTATCCTCTAGGACTTTTTTATTCACCGGGCAATGCGGCGGCTGTTCGTCGTGATTCGACAAATTTATCTATGTCATTTTTTCATCTCGACTTTGATGGCGGTTTTGTTTTGATAAACTCTGGGGGGCGCGTGTGCATCAAAACTTTGAATGCGTATCATCGTGCCGGTTTTGCAAAATGGAC
>JANMZN010000467.1:0-1767 GCA_031383285.1 Segetibacter sp. | reverse complement strand
TCGGCTCATGGGTAACATCTATAAAAATGATTTTGTCGTTGCCTGATGCCGGTATCCTGCTGACCAAAGGTTTTCCTTCAAAGAAAAAATCTACCAAAAAGATCATGGGCGCCCCTTCTTTTCGCTGCGGAGCCAATATTTCCTCTAACTGGTTAAAACTTCCCCTGCCATACACTACATAATCAACCATCTTGAAATTGCGAAACTTACTCATTGTATTTGATTGTGGCACGAAAATACAGCATTGTAAATTGACAACAGCACCTGCACAGTTATTCACTATTTTCGCGCCTTCAATAGAAAAACAGCGTTTTGTAATATGCCTTTTACCTGGAAAACGGAGTTTGAGAAAGCACTACCAATAGATGGTTTAACTGCTTGGGAAGTTTTCAGCATAGCTGAAACCGCCTGCAAAAAACTGGAATGGGAATACCTGATAGTAGATGAAAATACATTTACTGCTTCTACCCCTACCAATTGGACACTAAGCGAAGAAACCATTTCAATACTTATAAAGGACAATCAAATTCTTTTTAAGAGTCAAAGCGAAAGCATAGACCTCTACGAGGCAGGAAGGAATAAGAAAAACATTGAGGAACTGATGTTGCCACTATTTGGGAAAATAAAAGAATCGGCAAATAAAGACGAGTTGAAAGTAATGGCTCAAACACTAAAAGCCCAAACATTAAAACAACTAAAGTCCGGCAATAGAATTGACAGCGAAAAAATCACATTCGGAATAAAAGATCATGAGGTAACTTTTTTTCTGATGCTCGTCAATGTGGTAGTTTTTGGTATTATGTTCTTTCGAGGGGTTAATATGGCTCATCCATCAGCCGGAGACATCACGAAATGGGGAGGCAATGTAAAAGAATTGGTGGCAGCAGGAGAATGGTGGCGGCTAGTGACCAACCTGTTTGTACAAATTGGTGTGTTGCAACTGTTGGTCAATTTGTTTGGTTTGTACTTTATAGGAATAATGGTGGAGAGTATATTGGGTAGGGTAAAATACTTGATTGCTTATTTATGCGGTGGTACTTTGGCCAGCCTGATCAGTATTTATTTGGAAGGCGGTGGAGTTACGGCAGGTGCCTCTGCTGCTATAGCTGCTATGTATGGCGTGTTTGTGGCTTTTGCAACTACCAGTTATATCAACAAGAAATTTAACTGGTCGTGGTTTGTTTGTTTGTTGGCATATGCCTTTTTCAACATCAAGGAAGACAGCAATGTACTTGTAGATCACAGTGCCAATTTATTTGGATTTATTGCCGGTATTCTCATCGGGTATTTGTTTTATTTTTTCCATTTCAGGCGCAACCGTGCCCGTGCCGGCGGTACCCGAATTTCATTTGAAATACTTGGGATTACCGCTCTGCTTATTTTTCTTTTTATCAAAAACCGAGAGAACGATTCGCCTGCTTTTGAAAGGGCCATCATGAAGCTAAACCAAATAGAACTAAAAGCGGTGACACAATTGCAAAGGCTGCAAATAGCCGAGTCGAATAATGCAGCTTACAAACTACTCAGAGACAGCACCCTGCCCCAATGGAAATTGTTTCAGAAAGAACTGGAAAAAACCGACCGCTATACGCTGGATGAAAAGTTTAAGTTGAAGCGTCAACTGCTGCACAACTATGCCGAATTGCGCTACCGCCAAACAGAACTCATCTATAAGTCCATTAAAAATGAAACCACCCAATACGATCCGGAGATAGATGAGGTGAGTAAAAAGATTGAGGGTATAATAGATGAGTTGGGGGCGGAGTA
>JANMZN010000401.1:0-7369 GCA_031383285.1 Segetibacter sp. | reverse complement strand
TTATTAATAAAAAAGCAGGCATTGCTGCCTGCTTCTATAAACAAAATGAAGATTTTATTATAAATGAGCCAATATTTTTTTATCTAAAACGGATTTTGGAACCGCTCCTATTTGCTTGTCCACTACTTTGCCATCTTTTATAAAAAGAATTGCAGGGATTGAAGTGATACCGTAGTTGATGCTTAACTGAGGATTTTGGTCCACATTTACTTTACCTACATTTACCTTTCCTGTGTATTCTTTTGCAAGTTCTTCTACTACAGGTCCTATTGCTCTGCATGGGCCACACCATTCTGCCCAAAAGTCTATTAGAGACAATTTATCACTATCTAAAACGGTGGTTTGAAAGTTTGCATCTGTGAATTCTAAAGCCATAAAATTATATTTATAATGATGAAAATATTGATTTGCAGTTTATCTGCATTATTAAGTTAGCAAATTTACAGCCATTTGATTTGTTCTGCACTTTTGGCTTTTTCACATTTTGTCCTCACCTTTCTGGCAGAAAATCAAGGCTTTTTAATGTCATCTATGCAGTCTTAAATCGCTTTGTTAAAGAAAGTTAAATGGAATTTCTGATATTAATAATTTCTATGATTTTATATTCAAATATTTAAAATAACTATTAAATCGTAAGTAACGAGACCCCTATATCTTTATTTTCTTCCAGCCAGTAAACCATGTCATCATTCATTGAAAACCCTTTTTCCATAGTGTACAATGTGGTTTTAATATTTTCTCTAGGTTCTGCTATATTAAATTTTAAAGTAGATTTTCCTGGATTGTCTTTAATGTTTTTTGTAAAGAAGCTAATAAAGTCTTCGTTGATTGCATCTGAGTTTACCTCTAATGTTAGCTGTTTGGTAAAGGCTGATTTTACAGTTTCTAATAAGTTAATGGCAGTAACTTTAAATTCATATTGTTCGCTGTTGAACCTGGATTTGAATTCGCCTTGTACTAATACATTTTTGCCTTTCTCTAGGTAGTTTTGAAATTTTACATAATCATCGCTCCATAGCATCAACTCAGTTTTTCCACTAAAATCTTCTATACTTATCATACCAAAGCTGCGGCCCGTTTTTGTAACCCTGTGCTGAGCATCCACAACAAGGCCAGCCAATTTAAATGGCTTATTTTTTCTTGGAGACAATTGAGGGGCTTCTTTCACTTCGTTGAAATCAACAATTTTTGTAAAACCAAAATGAGTAAGTTCGAACTTGAAATGGTCTAATGGGTGACCACTCATAAACATGCCCGTTACATCTTTTTCATGTTCCAGTGTTTCTGTCAGAGTCCATGGTGCTACTTTGGGCAATTGTGGGGTTGGTACATCCATTGATATCATATCTCCAAAAAGGCTATTGCTAACACTTTGTGCTTGCGCCTGGTATCGTTGTCCAAATTGCACAATAATATCTAGTCCCGTTTGTGTGCTATCTTTTGCACAACCGAAATATTGAGCTCTAGTGTATTCTTTGAAACAATCAAAAGCTCCGCTGTAGGCCAGAGACTCAAGAGATTTTTTATTGGCTGCCCTAATATTTACCCGCTTGATCATATCGAAAATACTGGTAAAAGGGCCTTTCTTTTTTCGTTCCTCTAATATGTATTCAATTGCATTTTCACCTACTCCTTTCAAGCCCATCATTCCAAAACGGATCTCGCCATTTTTATTTACAGCAAAACCTTTTTGCGATTCGTTTATGTCGGGTCCTAACACTTTTAATCCCATCCGCTTACACTCTTCCATAAAGAAAGTGATCTTCTCAATATTACCTGCATGGTTCATCACACCTGCCATATATTCGCTAGGGTAGTGCGCTTTTAAATATGCCGTTTGATAGGCAACTAATGCGTAACATGTAGAGTGAGATTTATTGAAAGCATATTGTGCAAACTTTTCCCAATCTTCCCATATTTTATCTAGTTTATCTGCCGGATGACTCCTTGAAGTTCCTCCATCCTTGAACTTCGTTTTCATTTTATTGAGTACATCAATCTGCTTTTTACCCATAGCTTTTCGAAGTACATCTGCATCTCCTTTGCTAAAACCTGCTAGTTTTTGGCTCAGCAGCATCACCTGTTCCTGGTATACGGTTATGCCATAAGTTTCTTGCAAGTACTCTGACATATCGGGTACATCGTACGTGATTTCTTGTCTGCCGTGTTTGCGTTCTATATAGTCAGGTATGTAAGCCATTGGTCCCGGGCGATACAATGCATTCATAGCAATGAGGTCTGCAAACTTGTCTGGTTTTAAATCACGCAAGTGTTTCTGCATACCCGGACTTTCAAATTGGAATGTTCCATTTGTTTCGCCGCTTTGGTATAGTTTATAAGTAGGCTCATCATCCAAAGGCAATTCATCTATGGAGATATCTACACCGTGGTTTTCTTTAATCAAGCTAAGCGCAGTCTTCAATATGGACAATGTCTTCAGCCCTAGAAAGTCCATTTTAATAACACCTGCATCTTCAATCACGTTTCCCGCAATCTGAGTTACCAGAAGATCAGAATCTTTAGATGTAGCTACGGGTATAATATTTTTCAGATCATCAGGTGCAATAATAATTCCGGCGGCATGCAAACCCGTATTGCGAACCGAACCTTCGAGCCGGGCGGCTTCTTTCAGTACTTGTGCCTGTAGATTATCACCTTTGTATATTTCTCGTAGCTTCTTAACATTTTCAAGGTCTTCACCTCCTAAATCTTCTTTTTCTTCCAGACTTTTTTCGCCTTCTTTTTTGGTCATTGGTGCAAACAATACCCTGTTTAAGTTGGTGCCCGCTTTATCCGGAACTAGCTTGGCCAGCATATTACTCTCCGCCAAAGGAAGGTCAAGTACTCTAGCTACGTCTTTAATGCTCATCTTGGCAGCCATCGTTCCGAAAGTTACAATCTGTGCAACTTGATTTTTTCCATACTTCTGTACTACATAGTCAATTACTTTTTGCCGACCATCATCATCAAAGTCCGTATCAATATCCGGCATACTCTTACGGTCAGGATTCAAAAATCTTTCAAATAGTAAATTGTATTTTATAGGGTCAATGTTGGTAATGCCAACACAATAAGCAACAACAGAACCTGCAGCAGAACCCCTGCCGGGTCCTACAAATACGCCTAAATCTCTACCCGCTTTGATAAAGTCGCTTACAATTAGAAAGTAACCTGCAAAACCCATCATTTGAATGGTGCTCAATTCAAAATCGAGGCGTTCACGTATTTCTTCTGTAATCTCGCTGTACCTTTTTCTAGCACCTTCATAAGTAAGATAATGGAGGTATTCCCATTGGTTGGTTTTGTCGTCTGTGTGTTTTTGAAATTCAACCGGAATTGGAAAGTTGGGCAATAGAATATCCTTCTTTAAATCCAGCAGTTCTATTTTATCAACTATTGCATTGGTATTGTCAATGGCGGCAGGAATGTCTTTAAACAGTTCCTTCATCTCAGCGGTTTTCTTAAAATAAAACTGGTCATTTGGAAACTTGAATCGGCGATTTTTTATCTGAGCATCATCATTTACAAAATCATCAAATCCCGGAGTACTCTGTTTTTCTCCGGTGTTTATGCAAAGCAAAATATCATGGGCATTGTAATCTTCCTGATCTGTATAATGACTATCGTTGCTTGCTATTACCTGCACATTGAATTTTGTTGCAAATCGAAGCAGTACCTCATTCACCTGGTCTTGCTCTTTCATTCCGTGCCGTTGAATCTCTATGTAGTAGTCCTCACCAAACATATCGAGCCACCACTTAAATTCTTTTTCAGCTGCATCCTCACCATCACGGAGTATCATTTGTGGAACATATGCACCTAAACAACAAGTGGTAGCAATTAATCCTTCATGGTATTTTTCTATCAGTTCTTTATCAATTCTCGGGTATTTGCTATACATGCCTTCCTGATATCCCAAAGAGGTCAGTTTTAAGAGGTTTGCATAACCTACTTTGTCTTTTGCAAGTAGTACCTGATGAAACCTGTTATCTTTCTGTTCCTTTGTAAATATTTTTTTGGTCCGATCAGCTACTACGTAAAATTCGCAGCCTACTACCGGTTTAACTTTTAGGTTTCCGTTTTCATCTTTGTGCTTATAGGCTTCCGCGACAAATTCAAAAGCGCCGAACATATTGCCATGATCGGTGATGGCAAGTGCCGGCATATTGTCTGCAATGGCTTTTTTATAGAGGCTTTTTATGGAAGCTGCTCCATCTAATAAACTGAACTGGGTATGGACATGTAAGTGAGAAAATTGGGACATAATTACTTCGCTTTCTTTTCTGGTGAAAGTGCTAGTCAAGATTTAGCACAACAACTTACAAATATCGGCAAATCGAAAGCGATTTTTCCTTTATTATATCCACATGTAAATGATACTAATGTGTGAAAGTTGTTGCTGAACTTTTGTTTTCGGGTATTAGTTAGTTAATTTGCCAACTTATAGAATATGAGAAAAATACAATTCATTTATTTGCTTTTGGTTTTAGTATTCATGAGTAGCTGTACTCAATGGAAAAATTTAACTGCAAGAGATAATTCGACAACCAAGAATTCAACAAAAACCGCAAAGTCGAAAGATATTCGTTTTCTTGATAACATTGCTGTAACACCTGGCAGAGTTGTAACTACCAAAGGTGAACCTGTAACTTCCATGCCTTCCCTTGATAAAAGGATAAAAGAAAGAGATGCATATAATAATAGGATGCGAAAAGGCAGAATAGATGCTGATATTGAAAGAGCAGATTGGCTTCAGTTGAAGTATGCAATTGCTTTAGATGCAACAGTAGAGTCATTGACAAATATTAATTTATTAAAAATAATTGATGAGTGGTGGGGTACAAATTATTGCATAGGAGGAAGTACAAGGAATTGTATTGATTGTTCGGGCTTTAGTAATATGCTTATGCAAAATGTTTATAATGTTAGTTTGCCTAGAACTGCACAGGAACAATACAATTTGTCCAATCATATTAATCTTGAAGAAATGAGAGAGGGAGACTTGGTATTTTTTTATACGGGTGGACGTGAAATATCCCATGTTGGTGTTTATCTACTCAATAATAAGTTTGTTCATGCTTCTTCAAGCGGAGGTGTAATGGTTAACGACTTAAACGACAGTTACTGGAAAAGTCGTTTTAAAGGTGCAGGTAGGTACAATAAATAATTTAATTCTTTTCTTCCATTAGGGAAATTCGACTCTCAATTCCCTCTGATTCTAAATTATTTTCCAATTATTGTTGATCGGTAGAAATTTTTTTTTGGGAATCTTTTTGCCTGAATTCTCGATTTGGGAGGAAGTCAATTACTTGCTTTCGTACAATTTTTTTGCTTTTCCCTAATTGAGACATTTTCTAAAATTGGCAATCAATTTTTCAACAATACTATAATTTATTCGGCGTTTAAGTTTAAGGTCTATTTACCTAAACACTCTTTTAAACTAATAATATGAAAAGGCTCTACTTTTTATTTACTACCATAATCTGCTGTATTTTAATGGCAGATGGTCAAGTGGTAAATATTAAGCCACTTGGAAATGTTGATAAAAGAAAATCAATAAATGTTGATGAAGAAGTCTTGAATATTAATAAAAGGGAATCTGGCAATTTTCTTACCAATGTAAAATTATTAGCTCCAAGTATCAGTTATCCATCTTCTGTTGTTTTAGAGGTGGGCGTTGCAATGACTAGGATTACTCCGGATAATACAGGAGGGTCTGTGACTGGCTATACCGTTTCCCCTTCATTGCCGGCTGGTCTAAAGATGGTAGAGGCTTCCGGAAAAATTTCTGGTACACCAACAGAATCAATAACAACAACAATATATACTATTGTAGCAAGTAATAATGCTGGCAGTAGTTCATTCAAAATTTCCATTCAGATATGGTGTGTTGATATTTCTTCAGCTACTGCTACTTCTAATCCAATATGTACGGATAGTACAACAACATTGTCAGCAAATGGTGTCATAGGAAAGAACCCGGTTGTTTCATGGTGGACTGGTGCAGGTGGTACTGGAACAAACATGGGAACAGGACTTTCGTTGCTAAATGCGGGGCCTGGTACATATTATGCAAGGGTTACGGGCAGCTGTACAAATGCTGTTGAAACAGCTGTGGTTGTGAATGCATTTTCATTGCCAACAACATCAATTTCGGCAAATGGATCTGCTTCTATATGTCCTTCTTCTACAGTTTTGATAAATAGCAATGCGAATGCTGGAAGCGGAACTATTAGGTCATTTGTTTGGCGGAAAAATGGCGTGAATATATTGAGTGCATCTAGTTCTACCTATAGTGCAAATGAAACAGGAAGTTATGCTGTTATGGTTACCAACTCTAATGGATGTACGTCAACATCAAATGCTATTGCTGTTAGGGTTGAAGATATTATAGCACCGGTTGTTCCAACACTACCAACACTTACTGGTCAATGTTCTGTGACAGCAACAGCGCCAACTACAACTGATAATTGTAAGGGTGCAATCACTGGAACAACTACCAATCCATTTGCTTATGCTTCACAAGGAACTTATACGATCACATGGAGTTTCAATGATGGCAATGGCAATGTTTCTACTGTTACTCAAAGTGTAATTGTGAAAGACAATACCCCACCGGTTGTACCAACACTACCAACACTTATTGGTCAATGTTCTGTGACAGCAACTGCGCCAATCACTACTGATAATTGTTCAGGAACAATAGTCGGAACAACTACCAATCCATTAACTTATACTGTTCAAGGAACTTATACTATCACCTGGCGTTTCAATGATGGGAACGGCAATGTTTCTACTGCTACTCAAAATGTAATTGTAAAAGACAATACCCCACCTGCTGTTCCAACGTTGGTTTCTTTATCAGGCGAATGTTCAGTAACTGCTACTGCACCAACAACAAATGATAATTGTTCAGGAACAATAGTCGGAACAACTACAGATCCATTGACTTATTCTTCGCAAGGAACTTATATCATCACTTGGAGTTTCAATGATGGCAATGGCAATGTTTCTACTGCTACTCAAAGTGTAATTGTGAAAGACAATATCCCACCGGTAGTTCCAGCGCTTTCTACACTTTCTGGCGAATGTTCTGTGACAGCAACAGCACCAACTACAACTGATAATTGTAAGGGTTTAATAACAGGAACAACCACCAATCCATTAACTTATGCTTCGCAAGGCACTTATACGATCACTTGGAGTTTCAATGATGGCAATGACAATTTTTCTACTGCTACTCAAAGTGTAATTGTAAAAGACAATATTGCACCTGTTGTTCCAACATTATCTACTCTTACAGAGGAATGTTCAGTAACAGCAACAGCACCAACAACAACTGATAATTGTTCTGGAACCATAACCGGTA
>JANMZN010000383.1:0-3277 GCA_031383285.1 Segetibacter sp. | reverse complement strand
GCTACAACCGCAAGGATCGGTTATGGTATATTCAGCTTATATGGCTCTTACCAGCTAACCTCATTTTTTAAAGAAGGGGCCGGACCATCCGAAATCAGGCCTTATTCTATAGGAATATGCCTTAGCGGCCTGTAGTTTTATAGTATTTTTTTAAATGAAGCCATCGGTTACTACAACTGATGGCTTTCTTTTTTTAGTTTTATGTTTTAAAAAACACAGAAAAGCTTTGATTGATAAGAAAAGTAAAATAGAAGTAGAAGAACTAGCCGTTTTGGTTGGTCTCGTTCATAAAGAACAAACAGAGGCACAGGTAAAAGAATATCTGGAAGAACTTGCCTTTCTGGCTGAAACGGCAGGTGCTGTAGCGGTAAAACGATTTTTTCAAAAACTGGCACATCCTGATAGTAAAACTTTTGTCGGAAAAGGCAAACTAGAAGAGATAAAGCAATATGTAAAACTAAAGGGTATCAGCCTCGTTATTTTTGATGATGAACTTACGGGTTCACAAATTTCCAATATAAAGAAAGAGCTAGGTGTCAATACCATTGATCGAAGCGATTTGATCCTTGATATTTTTGCCAGTAGGGCAAGAACAGCACAAGCTAAAGTACAGGTAGAATTAGCGCAATATCAATACATTTTGCCTCGCCTCAGAGGAATGTGGAGCCACCTGGAAAGACAGGGCGGCGGTATAGGATCAAGGGGACCAGGTGAAACGGAAATAGAAACAGATCGCCGGATTGTAAAAGACAAAATAAGCCTGCTGCGCAAACGGTTGGCTGAAATAGACAAGCAAGCATTTACCCAACGAAAAGACCGAGGCGAATTTATTAGGGTAGCATTTGTTGGATATACCAATGTAGGCAAAAGCACCATCATGAATTTGCTAAGCAAGAGTGATGTGTTTGCAGAAAACAAACTATTTGCCACACTAGATACAACTACCCGAAAAGTGGTTTTTGAAAGTACGCCGTTCCTGTTGAGTGATACCGTGGGGTTCATCAGAAAACTGCCCCATCACCTTGTAGAAAGTTTTAAAAGCACACTGGATGAAGTGCGGGAGGCTGATATATTATTGCATGTGGTAGATATAGGTCATCCTCAATACGAAGAGCAAATAGGGGTGGTAAATAAAACCTTACAGGAATTAAAAGCGTTTGAAAAACCGATTCTTACCATTTTTAATAAAATGGACCTTTATGAACAGCACACCTTTGACGAATGGCTGGAAGATGATGTAAAGCAGGAAATATTGGAAGACCTGAAACAAAAATGGGAAAATGTAACTCGAGGCAATTGTGTATTTATTTCTGCCCTCGAAAAAAAGAACATTACTGAACTTAGGCAGACTATACTAAATAAAGTTAGAGACATTTACCAAATACGCTACCCATACAAAAGCGAATACTTCTTTTAATAATATGAAGGAAAAAGTGTTGAAATGGTATAAGCTTGCTGATAATAGAAATGCTATAGACTGGCAAGACAACCAAATGGCAATTGTACATGCAGGAAGTAAAACAATTACGATTGCAAAAGTCAACAACAATATAGTTGCTTGTGCCCACAAGTGTCCACATGCAGGAGGTATAATGGCGGACGGTTTTGTAGATGCATTGGGAAATGTGGTTTGCCCTTTGCATAGGTATAAGTTTAGCCCAACAAATGGAAGAAATGTAAGTGGAGAAGGCTATTACCTTAAAGTTTATTCAATTGAAGAAAGAGCGGATGGAATTTTTGTTGGGTTTGAACACAATAGTCTGCTTGATTTTTTGAAGTAATTAAATTCTTTGCAAACGTTTTTAAATACAAGTGAGTATCTTTATTAGGAAGTTACTTTGTATTACTTTCAAAACGATCTTGCTGCGATGACCATAAAACAACAATTTGAAAACCAGGGATTTCTTGTATTGGAAAACTTCAATGCGCCGGAAGAATGTGATGCCCTTGTAAACAGGGGCGAAGTGTTAGCCAATGGTTTTAATTTCGAATCCTTTCCTTCTATCTTTCAGACCGATGAACAAACCCGCACAAGTGATGACTATTTCCTGGAATCGGGTGGCCGGATATCTTATTTTTTCGAAAAAGACGCTTTTGACCAAAGCGGTCAATTGAAGAATGATATTTTTCACTCGCTCAATAAAATCGGGCATGGATTACATGACCTTGATCCCATTTTTGCCAATTTCTCCCGTTCACCGCAAATGAAAAAGTTGGCTGCTGATCTGGGGCTTTCAGATTCTTTACTCATTCAAAGTATGCTCATTTTCAAACATGCCCGTATTGGGGGTGTAGTAGATATTCACCAGGATTCCACTTTTTTATATACGGAACCCAATAGCTGTATTGGATTTTGGTTTGCTTTGGAAGATGCCACTATTGAAAACGGTTGCCTTTGGGCAATGCCCGGCGGACATCGTACGCCACTGCGTTCATGGTTCAAAAGAAAAGTGGGCGGTGGAACAGAAATGGTCATGCTGGATGAAACGCCTTATTCTATGGAGGGGATGATACCGTTGGAAGTAAAAAAGGGTGCCTGTATTGTATTGCACGGCTTATTGCCGCATTACAGCTTGCCCAATACAAGTGGCAAATCAAGGCAGGCATATGCTATACATACCATCAGTAGCCAGGCAACCTATTCAAAAGACAATTGGTTACAGCGCGATATGACTGGTGTAAAAGGTTTTTAAGGGCCAAAATCTACATTGCCAAATGGCTGATAAAAGCCTTTTGAAACCGTCAGTTATTATTTTTTCATAGCAATTAAATATTTTTTTTTGCTGAAATAGAATAACCCCTATTTTTGCACCCCTTACAAAAGGGAAATTCCTCCTTAGCTCAGTTGGTTAGAGCATCTGACTGTTAATCAGAGGGTCTCTGGTTCAAGTCCAGAAGGGGGAGCATTAGAGGCTACACGATAAAAGTGTGGCCTTTTTTTATGTTTTATATCTACGTTTTATATTCACAGTCTTCCGACCTCTTTTATGTTGGTTATTCATCCAATTTCAATATTCGGCTACATCAACATAATCACAGTGATCGGGATACCTTCACTAGCAAACACAGACCTTGGAAACTATGTGCCGTTTTTGAAGTGGGTAATGACGAGGCACAAGCGATGCGTATTGAAAAATTTATCAAAAAACAGAAGAGTAGAAAACTGATTGAAAAGATGGTAGCAGGAGAACCGCTGAACGGAGTGTTAGCTCAGTTGGTTAGAGTCCCGGACGTCCGGGATTAATCAGAGGGTCTCTGGTTCAAGTCCAGAAGGGGG
>JANMZN010000377.1:0-2702 GCA_031383285.1 Segetibacter sp. | reverse complement strand
AGAAAATATCGAGATGATTGCAGTAAATGAGTATGGTTGTGAATCCAAAATTCCATTGAATATCACTGCTGATTTTGCACGCCCAACAATAGATTTTACAGGAGATCAGATCATAGCTTGTAATGACACATCTACCATGATCACAGCTGTATCTAATACCAACAATCCAGAAATAATGTGGGATCAAATTGGTCAGAATATCAGTCAACTGGAAACAATAAATATCATTGATCCGGGCAAATACACCGTAATCATAACTAACCCAACAAATGGATGCAGCGACTCCAAATCGATAGACATCAGTAAACAGCCAAATCCGGAAAGCATAGATTATGACATAGCGCAGCCATTGTGTTTTGGAGAAAATGGTGCATTGACATGGAATGAAGTGATAGGAGGCACTAGTCCGTATACAGCACATATAAATACAAATGCCATAGCGCAAAATGTGATGATTTCTCTGAATTCTGGAAGTTATTTGATGCAAGTAGTGGATATCAATGGATGTACACTGGCCGCAGAAATTAATATTGACACATTATCAGATTTTAAGGTGAATGCAGGGAGAGATACGGTAATCAACCTGAGTGAAAGCTACCAAATTAATGCTTCATCCGACTTACCATGGTCATCAGTTACTGAAATCAACTGGTCGCCGGCCACATCATTAAGTTGTGTTGACTGCCCAAATCCTATTGCAAGCCCCGAAGAAAGCACAGAATATAGCATTATTATCAAGGATAAAAATGATTGTATCAGGACAGACAAAGTATGGGTAAGGGTAAAAAATAATAAAGGATATGTAGTTCCCAATATTATTCATCCAGGAAGTACTTCCGGTAATGGAATATTTACGATCTATCCTGAATTTGCATCCATATTATCCATCAAATTCCTTCGTATTTATAATCGTTGGGGAAATATTGTTTTTGTAGCATTTGATATACCAGCAGGTGACCCGCAATACGGATGGGATGGCACTTTTGCTCCTGACTTGTCCCTTTTAGTGCGGTGGAAATAATTTAGCAATCAATGTGTGCATTTTAGGTGTTTGCTCTGCTCTTACGGTGACGGTTTTATGGGTTATATGATTTAGGATTTGCCCATCTACTATTTTTTTTGATTCGTCTAAGAACTTTCTTATCGATACACCTGCCTTTATTTCGATGTGTTTGGAGATCACTAAAGCCATAAAACATATTAGTATGTGAAGTTTTATTGGTTGTTCCTTAAAATGAAATATTGGTCTGGTTTGCAAGTCACTTTTTGATACTCTAAATGCCTGTTCTATTTTGTAAAGCTCATGATAACGTTCAATAATGGTTTTATTGTCCGCTACCTTTTCTTCTAAATTTGTGTAGTAGCCTTTGATGCCAAGTAGCTTTTTTGTTTTTTCGATCAGATCTTCGTTAAGTTCCAGTTTTTGATCATTGGTCTTAGTAAATTTTAGTTTTCTACTCTTAGATGGTATTTGTATTACTTGTTTTGCTTTTTCGATTTGTTTGTTCATTTCATACATATCTTTGCGGTATCGCACTGAAGAATAACTGCAAATCAAATAACCTAATTCCGTCTTTATCCTAATACTTTTACCATCTTCTCTGACGATTTGCTTGTCTATTGTTTCTAGGAGCTTTATTGAAAGATTACCCATTCTTGCGCCTACTATATAGCTGATATCGTTTTGGTTTAATTGTGTAATGTTTTCTGAACTAATCATTGCTGCATCTGCTACTACCGTAAATTCTTTGACCTTATTGTTTTTGATAAAATTCTGGATGGTGGGAATAATGGTATGTCCTTCAAAAGTATTCCCACTGAATATTTCAAATGCGATTGGAAATCCTTCTTTGGTAACCATTAGTGCTACTAATATTTGTGGTTGCTGTGATTTACTGTCTTTTGAAAAGCCGTTCTTTCGTAGCTCGTCTTCTTCGAAGGTCTCAAAGTAAAGTGTTGTCACATCGTAAAAAACAATGTCAAAGTTGAACGAATAATGCTCTTTTGCAAATTCCACAACTTTCATCTCTACCTTTTCTTTTAAGTCAACGCATTGTGGAGCTATCTTGTAATAGCTTTTACGGCTGTGTTTGATACCAAAAAACTGGTCCATCAGTTCTAAGGAACGAAGTTTGGATGCTGGTTCAAAAATTCTCATGGTTACTAAATCATTCAATAAAAGCGGCAGTCCAGCTAACCCCATTCTATCCTGAATGAAACTAATCTGTTGGTAGAAAAAATTGTATTGAACCCCGATGAAAGTACAGTGATTAAGGTGCAGCAATTTATTGGGGCTTTCATCGGGAAAAATGGATAATTGTTTAGAAAAGTCTTTGATCCACTCTTCGGCTATCATTCTTAGCTCATCCAGCTCGGTTTCAGTATGAGCTGAACCGATATGCTCTATAATGACTCGTTTGTTGTTTTGATACCGTACTATTTGAACCGCTTTGGCTTTTGATGCGGTCTTTACTACCCTGATTTTCATGCCAAAATACCACTTTAGTGCGGTAAATTTATGAAAATATATCATTATAATGCTGATAATCAATTATTTAAAACCGCACTAAATTTACCGGGTACAAGTCAGGGGGGTTTTATTTAAATGATGAGGACACTAAAAAATCCATGATAGAAGCCTATCAGAAATATAACTATGTCTGTGATCCACACGGTGCCATTGCTTATAAATCATTAGAAAA
>JANMZN010000331.1:0-5524 GCA_031383285.1 Segetibacter sp. | reverse complement strand
GGTGTTTTTACCTACAGCTTGTTGGGTGGTTAAGTTTGCAGATGAAGAATACCTTCAAAGCTGTAAACAGTGCAGGGCCCCTTTTAAGAGACACTACCTGGCCAAAAAAAGCCGATGCAAGATTACTCTCACAGCGGCTATTATTGTTTAAAATTTGATCTTCAAGGTTGCCTATCACTCCCGACTCGCCTATTGCCTCACCTTAACCGCTTTCACGGTTTTCACTTCTTCGCCTTGTCTTACTTCTACCAAATAGGTTCCTGATATTAATTGTTCACCAAAATGGAATACTTGCTCGGGCATTCCTTTGGCAGAAAAATGAATTTTACCATTTACATCCATTACCCGTATGGTTATACTTTCTTGTTTCGGTGCTTTTACCTGAACGTTGAAAAAATTACCGGTTGGATTTGGGGAGATGGCTACTTCTAACGCTGTTGGTTTTATTTTTTCTTCTTCATCTAAACTACGTGCAAAATTTTCTTTAATTAAGCACGGTGCAGTAATCGTAATTTTTACAGATACCCTGCTTTTACATCCATTGCTATTGGCTGCCGTGGCGTATGTAATGGTTGGGCTTCCAATATTTTTTCCAGTTACCAATCCTGTACTGCTTACGGTCGCTTTTGTAATATTGCTACAACTCCATGTGCCTCCTGTTGTTGCATTGCTGAGTTGAGTAGTTTTGTTAGAGCACAAAGTGGTAATGCCGGTAATGCTTGCAACTGTGGGTACATCAAATACAGTAATCGTTACGGACTTTTTATTGGTACATCCATTTACATCTGGTGCAGTAGTATAAGTGATGACAGCGGTGCCTGAAGAAATGCCGGTAAAGAGTCCTGTTGTACTTACTTTCGCTTTTGCTGTATCACTGCTATTCCATGTACCTCCTGCAGTTACATTACTAAGTTGCGACGTGCTACCCTTACAAATAGATTTTGTTCCTGTAATGTTAGCTATAGACGGCAGCGCATTTACCAATACATCTTTGGTGGCGGAAAAATTAGTGCAACTGCCTTTCGTTACTTTAAACTTGTATGAACCTGTTTGTTGTGCATAATAGGAAGTGCCGATTGCTCCGGCAATATTATTTGACCCCCTCATCCATTGCATCGTACTATTTGTTGGAATGGTGGCTTTAAGCAAAACCCCGCCTCCACTACAAAATGATAAATTGCCAACAGAAGTAATGGTGGCTGTAAGGGGAGGGCTAACTGCAACTACAGTAGGGGCACTCGTAGAACTACAACCCGAAGAATTGGTAACCGTAACCTGGTAACTACCATTTGTATTTACAGAAATTGAAGCAGTAGTATCGCCATTAGACCATAGATATTTTTGGTTGGGTTCAAATTCCCAAAAATTAGCCTTTCTATTACCGCTTGCAATAGAATATCCTCCAGCTACAAACACTCTATCAATAATAGGAAAACCGTACACAAATTCATTGGTTAAGAAGTCAGCTTTTCTTGTCCATTTATCCGTAGTTGATTCGTATTCCCAAAACTCATTAATAGGGTTTGAATTTTTGTCCAGGCCGCTGCATATATAGCCTTTATTTCCTGCTGAGAAACCCCAGGCAGCTTTTCTTTTTGCTCCAGAAAAATCGGCTTTTTGTAACCAGATGTTCGTAGTTGGGTTGTATTCCCAAAAATCATTAAGAATCGGAGCTGCACTAGTGAATGCTTGTCCAGCCCCAATAAAACCTTTATTACCAATGGAAAAACTGAATGCTGCATATCTTAATGGACCTCTAACGTCAGCTTTCTGTGTCCAAACATCAGTGTTTGGATTGTATTCCCAAAAATCCTTGCCACCTACAAAAGGGATAAATCCTGCTCCCACATATCCTCTATTACCTATTGAAAAACTTGCAGCTTGAGATCTTGCTACACCGCCAAAATCGGCAATACGCGTCCAGACATTTAAAATGGAGTTGTACTTCCAAAAATCATTGAAATAAACATTATTTATTGCCCCTGTACCCATATATCCATTGGTGCCAATTGAAAAACCCGCAGCATTTTCTCTTGGGGTGCCTATAAAGCCTGCTTTTTGTGACCAGCTATCAGTCGTTGTGTTGTATTCCCATAAAGTTGTTTCATTAGTAAGATAATTTGTACCAGGCATATATGCTTTTGCTCCAATTGAGAATACAACATTATATGATGGGCCAATTTCAAGATCTGTTTTTCGTATCCACGATCCTGTATTTTTTACGGTTAAAAGTGTGCTTCCTCCCTGGCAAAAAGTAGTCAATCCGACCGTATCAATCTTTGCGGTTGGAAAACTATTGTTACTAACATTAATTGTGGGTGATGTTAAAGTACAGCCGTGGTTAGTGGTTAATTGTAAGGTATAGCTTCCGCTAATATTGGTAGTTATAGCAGGGGTTGTAGATCCATTTGACCACTTGTATGTATAAGAATCGCCAAATTCCCAAAGATCATTTTGATTAGCTCCGTCATTTCCTGTTGTTACATATCCTTTATCTCCTATCGCAAAACCAACTGCTCCATATCTGGGTGTTCCGTAAAATGACTCTTTTTGTAACCATAAATTAGTGCCAGGGTTGTATTCCCAAAAATCATTGGTACTGCCTCTATTTGTTACACCCAATCCAATATAGGCCAAATTATTTATGACAAAACCCGTAGCCTTTGTTCTTCCAAATCCGCCTACGTTTGCCATTTGAATCCACTTATTGGTAGATACATTATATTTCCAAAAATCGTTTTTATTGGTGCCATCATTGCCAGTTCCTATGTAGCCATCTGCATTGATAGAAAAACCTATCGCATTCGTTCTTGCCGTCCCCCCAAAATTTGCTTTCCTTGTCCATGTATTGATCGGAGATGGGGTGTATTCCCAAAAGTCGTTGTTATTATTACCATCATTGCCAGTACCTACATATCCCTTGGTTACTAATCCGTTTTCTGCTATGGAAAAGCCTACTGCCCCTGACCTTGCAGTTCCTCCAAAGTCTGCTACTTGTTGCCATGTGTTAAAGTACCAGCTATATCGCCAAAAATCCTTCCGGTTAGTACCATCATTACCAGTGCCAACATAGAAATATTGTTCAACTGAAATAGCATTATTTATAAAAAAACCTGTTGCCCCAGACCTTGCTGTGCCTCCAAAATCTGCTATTTGCATCCAGGTATCATTATATGAGTTATATCTCCAAAAATCTTTTTTATTAGTTCCATCATTGCCAGTACCAATAATTGCCATTGAAACATTATTAAACATGTCTGTCTTTCCATACACCGCTACTGCACCTTGTCGTTCAGTTCCTAAAAAGTCAGGTTTTCTTAACCAATAACCTTTATTGTTGGTTTTAGTAGTAATGGTCACATTGCCTCCATTGCAAAAAGAAGTAGGTCCACTAGCAGTAATAGAAGTATCGGGCAAAGAAAAAATAGTAATTACAGCAGGTGGTGAAGTGGCAATACAGCCTGTTATTGTATCTCTTGTAGTAACAGTATAATTTCCAGCTTGCGAGGCTGAAATAGTGAGCGATGTAGCACCTGTGGACCATGCATAAGTTAAATTTGGGTTGTATTCCCAAATATCTGATTTCTTAGAACCCAAACCGATATACCCTCTGTTGCCAACTGAAAAACCAACATAATTTAATCTTCCACCACCCAAAAAATCTAATTTTTTCGTCCAAATATTGGTAAGTGGGTTGAATTCCCAAAAATAAGTAGAGTCTTTTTGACCAACAACACCTTCCCAAATACTATAACTTATATATCCTTTACTTCCAATTGCAAAAGCTACTTGATTAAATGCAACTTGAGAATTTACTGTTTTAGTTGGGAAATTTGCTTTTTTTGTCCATACATCCGTAGTAGGGTCATATTCCCAAAAGTCATTTACTACATTTCCATTAACAGCATCATATCCAAGGCCAATATAACCCTTGTTTCCAATAGAAAAACTTTTCGCATACGTTCTAAAACCTCCTCCAAAATCTGCTTTTTTTGTCCAAACATCTAAAGATGGATCATATTCCCAAAAATCCCGGCGAGCAGTATCATTATTTCCCCCTTCTTTATAGCCAGTACCAATATACCCTTTGTTGCCAATAGAAAAACCAACTGCTGAGTACCTCTTATCTGGAAAATTTGCTTTTTTTACCCAAATATTAGTCGAAGGATTATATTCCCAAAATTCATCATTCCCAGCAACCCCAGGGAAATCAGGGAATTGTGTATAATTTCCAATTCCGACATACCCCTTATTGCCAATAGAAAATCCAACCGGAGAAAGTATATCAACTTTATAACTTGCTTTCTGTGTCCAAACATTTGTAATAGGATCATACTCAAAAAAACCGGTAGAATACCAGGTACCCGTAAAACCAGCACCTACATAGGCTTTGTTGCCAATAGAAAATGCAACAGCGCTTGAAATAGGAGATAAAGCAGCTTTTTGAGTCCAGCTATTTGAAGCGGAAAAACTTAAGTTCACATTCTTGCCATCGCAAAAGTATGTTGGTCCATCGGCAGCTATAGTAGCAGTACATTGTGCATGCCCTAAATAGAAGTTTGCTATTGCCAATAAAAAGAAGAATAATTTTTTCATTGCTTATGTTTGAGAATTTAAGAGAAATATTTTTTAATATTTCACTTTCAGCGAATCCATTTCATGTGTGGTAACCGTTGGAGGCATTTGGTTGTGTTGTATTTTGTATATAACAAGTTTAGCAACTTTTTCTGCCTCCGCCTTTGTGTTAAATCCACGATTGCCAGGCAGACCAGGTTTAGATGGTTGATGCACTAAAGGGCGGCTATTATCCAATATGTCATAGCCAAAAGTATTGCCCTCTGCCGCTATGATTGCAAATGAAAAGTTGGACTTTGATTCGGTTTTGGTACCGGATTTTTTCAACACTTTTTTTGTCTTGTTCTGCCCTATGGCTAAGGAACATACAATTAAAAATGCGAACGTTAATAAAAAGGATTTGCAGGTAAATACTTTTGAAAAGCTTGATAATTTCATGATTGAAAAGGGTAGATATTTTTTAGGGTAAATAAAAAAATATTAATTGTCAAAGACTACTAGTTCTATTAAAAATAGACTTAGTAAAGGTAATTAAAAAAAGATTTAATAAATATTTGAAATGTTATTTTTAATAGCAAGATGGCATTTTGAAAATAGTTGTAAAAGGTTTGAACTTGAGTGGTACCATCTATTGGTGACATGTGAAGGTGATATAATATAGTAACGACAGATTGCTATAAGTAGCGCGGATAAAACATTTCTAAAGAAAATTATCTCCTCAAAGTTATTATGGCTACCAAATGCTGGCAATATTAGATTTTGCCAAAAACGCAGGGTCCCTTTCAGGAGACACTACGCGGCCCAAAGATTGTGACGTGGTTTACCTTATAGCCCCCATGATTTCCATCACTTAAAAATGATAATTTACACCAAAAAACAGTTGTTGCCCTTTTTCCCTAACTGAGGGTGTTCTCACATAGTTTCCGTCAACTTTAAAAATGCAATTCAA
>JANMZN010000458.1:0-5415 GCA_031383285.1 Segetibacter sp. | reverse complement strand
TACGACGAACAGCCAGTTTGCCTGAAGACATCTTTTTATCACTCTAAAATTATCAAAGAACTCTCTGAATTTGAACGACCCCGCCAGTTCATTTTCATTGGTTTAACGGCCCGCCGTTAGGGAATCTTGCGTCGCACACTTCAACTGTATATTTTAAGTCAACATAATAAAAACAACAAAGGCCAATGCTTTCAATCGACCTTTGTTAGTCTCGTATATAATTTCACTATGAAACCTCAGCCAAACTTTCCTTTGCAGCATGAATGGTTTCATCGAGGTCGGCATAACTCAAGGCATTATTTAGAAACCAACTTTCAAATGCGGAAGGCGGAAGGTAAATACCACGTTTCAACATTGCATGAAAGAATTGATTGAACCTGGCATTATTAGCTGAAGCAGCCGTTACGAAATCAGTTACACGATGGTCGCTGAAATGAATGCTGATCATTGAACCCAACTGATTAATAACATAAGGTTGATTCCAATCGGCCAATACTTCATTCAGTCCATCACGCAGGTAGCCGCACTTGCGATCCAGTTCTTCATAAATAGATGGATTGTCTTTCAATGTTTTTAATGTAGTATATCCTGCTATCATGGCTATAGGATTACCACTTAATGTACCGGCCTGGTAAACGTTTCCGAGTGGCGCTATTTGTTGCATGATATCTTTTTTTCCTCCAAATGCACCTACAGGCATACCTCCACCAATTACTTTTCCATAAGTCACTAGATCAGCATTTACGCTTAACCTTTCCTGTACCCCACCAGCTGCCAACCTAAAACCGGTCATTACTTCATCCATAATAAATACAATTCCATGTTCATCACACAGTGTTCTAATTCCCTCTAAAAAACCGGGCTTTGGAAGGACGCAACCCATATTTCCTGCAACAGGTTCTATAATAATTGCCGCTACTTCGCCTTGGTGATCGGTAACCAATTGTTTTACTTCATCCAGATTATTATAAGCAGCTACTAATGTATCATTCGCAACACCTGCCGTTATACCCGGCACTGTTTGTATATTGAAGGTGGCCATACCGCTTCCAGCCTTTACCAAAAAACTATCTGCATGACCATGATAATGCCCTTCAAATTTTATGAGTTTATTTTTACCGGTATAGCCTCTTGCCAATCGTAATGCACTCATGCAAGCTTCGGTACCACTGCTCACCATTCTTATCATGTCCACATTAGGTGCCATGCTGATGATGAGTTCTGCCATTTCAATTTCTAATTCAGTTGGTGCACCGTAAGAAGTAGAGTATTCCGCATACTCTTGAATAGCCTTTATAACTGGTTCATAAGCATGGCCTAAAATCATGGGGCCCCACGATGCGATGTAGTCGATATAACGGTTACCATCTGCATCGTACAAATAAGCGCCTTTGGCTTTCTTCATAAAGATGGGCGTACCACCTACACTTTTAAATGCCCTTACAGGAGAATTTACTCCGCCCGGAATAGAGCGTTGTGCTCTTTCGAATAGTTGAATGCTGGTGTTGATGTTCATTTGGTGAATGGTGAATGGTGAATGGTGAATTTAGTGAATGGTCAATGTGGTGAATGGTGAATAATGTCGGTTAAATTTAAGTTTTCTCCATTTACAAATATTATTGATGACTATTTTCCTTTATTAACCCAGAAATAATTTTGAAGGTTTTCAATATACAATCCCCTAATTTTTCTGTATCGTAGTTATCCAAATAAAGAAGTTCTTTTGCAACATCTAAAGCGGCATCGATCTCTATTATTGAACCTCTTGCTATTTCAAAATATCGCTTTCTCTCGTTAGATGATTTTCGTGAAGCTCCTTCAGCAATATTAAGATGAACTGATAATGCAGCCCTTCTAATTTGAGATGCCATCCCATATTTTTCATCAACAGGAAGTTGCTTTGTGAATTTGTAACATTCAACAACTAAAATTTTTGAAAATAAATAAGCATCTAATTTTTGATGATTTAAAGTTAAAAACATAATATTTTTTAAAATAAAACTCCTGTTAAGCTATTTAAATACACACCACATGTGTGCTAATACCCTATTCACCATTGACAATTCACCATTGACAATTCACCCCACTCACCCCAACAATCTCGCCGCATCTTTTGCAAAATACGTTGCTATCAAATCTCCGCCTGCTCTTTTTATGGATGTCAATGTTTCTATGATGGCTTTATTTTCATCTATCCAGCCCCTTTCAGCTGCTGCTTTTATCATAGCGTATTCTCCGCTGATGTTGTAAACACTTACAGGAACATCCACTGCATTTTTTACTTCACGCACAATGTCGAGGTATGGAAGACCTGGTTTTACCATTACGATATCAGCGCCTTCTTCCACATCCATCAAGGCTTCTTTTACGGCTTCTATTCGGTTGGCAAAATCCATTTGATATGTTTTTTTGTCGCCAAATCCAGGAGCAGAATCCAAAGCATCTCTAAATGGACCATAGAAGCAGGAGGCATACTTGGCGCTATATGCCATGATGCCCGTTCTTGTATATCCTTCTTGCTCTAACCCTTGCCTAATAGCACCTATTCGACCATCCATCATATCGCTGGGCGCTACCATATCTGCACCGGCTTGTGCATGACTAATACTCATTCTCACCAATGCTTCTACAGTTGGGTCATTCACAATTTCGCCATTAGCTACTATGCCATCATGCCCATAAGAGGAGTATGGATCTAGTGCTACATCAGTCATAACATATATTTCAGGAACAGCATCTTTTATAGCTTTGATACTTCGCTGCATTAAACCATTTGGGTTCCATGCTTCTTTACCCGTGTTGTCTTTCCACTCATCTTTACATTTAATAAATAGCAACACACACTTGATTCCTAAACTCCACAATTCCTTCACTTCTTTGATGGTGTTATCAATGCTGTTTCGATAATAACCGGGCATAGAAGCAATCTCTGTTTTTATATTTTCTCCTTCATCAATAAATAATGGAGCAATAAAATCACTTGGAGTGAGTATTGTTTCGGCAACCATTGCACGAATAGCAGGTGTTGAACGGAGAATGCGGTTTCTTCTAGTTAGTATCATAAAATCATTTTAGTTTTTAACAAGTGTTAGATCGTTTTGCCCATTGAACTTTATCATCTTCGGTATTCTCATTAAGCCAGTCTTTTGGATGCAAACAAACCTCCTGCATTTTAAATTCTTCCGTTCCGAAAGAAGGAGTGTAATCATACTCAAACCTCACTGTCGGGGGCAAGCTCATCAATATACTTTCTGTTCTGCCATTGGTCTTTAATCCAAAAATAGTTCCCCTGTCGTGCACAAGATTAAATTCTACATACCGGCCTCTTCTTATTTCTTGCCAATGCTTTTGTTCTATCGAGAATGGAGTTGATTTTCTTTTTTCGACTATTGGAATGTAGGCATCCATAAATGCATATCCACAATCTTTTGCAAAATTTATCCAGAATTGTACATCCTTGTTTTCATCGGGTCGTTGATGATCGTAGAAAATACCACCTATTCCCCGACGCTCATTATTTCGATGCCAGTTAACAAAGTAATTGTCACATTCTTTTTTAAAAAGAGAATAAAACATCGGATCAGATATATCGCAAGCATCTTTATAGCATTGATGAAAGTGTTTAACATCTTCTTCAAACAAATAGTAAGGTGTTAAGTCTGTGCCACCACCAAACCATCGGTCAATCACTTCATCTTTATTGTTGTACAACTCAAACATGCGATAGTTGGCATGAATAGTTGGAACAAAAGGATTATCAGGATGTATTACCAAACTCAACCCACATGCAAACCACTTGTCACCTTCTATCTTCAATTGATTGCGCATGGCGTCAGTTACATCGCCAAATACTATAGACGTATTTACACCTCCTTTTTCAAATACATATCCATTAGAAATCACTCTGGTTTTACCCCCTCCCCCTTCTGCACGTTCCCATTTATCTTCAATAAATTTAGCTTTGCCATCTGACTGTTCCAAAGCAGCACAAATATCATCTTGCAATTGATGAATGAAATCTATCCATTGCTGTTTGATGGTGAGTGGTGAATGGTGAGTGATGAATGTTTTGCTCATTTGATTTATCCGCTTATTAGTTTAATAGTAATTTCTACTATCTATACTTCTATTAATTTTTGGTTTATGATACTATTTCAAAAAAACTAAAAAGAAATGCAAACGGCTCAATTAAGTGCGAGTGGTAAAACTTTTCCTCAATAAAAAAAATTCACCTCTAATTTTTGCTCAAAAGAGTTTTTACGCAAAAAGTTCTTTAAACCGCATTGTAAAAAATAAATGGCAACGTACTTAAAAAATATATCTCACGTTTAACTCTGCACATCGCACAACTCTCAACTCACGTCTCACATCTCACGTCTCACCATTCCCCATTGACCATTTACCATTCACCATTACCCCCATACTCTTTCACAGCTTCTACAAATGCCTTTGCATGATCTACCGGAACATTGGGCGTTATACCATGCCCCAGATTGGCGATGTATTGCTGTGTACCAAAACCATCTAACATTTCTTTTACCCACTTTTTTATTTGCGGTATAGGTGCCAATAATTTTGACGGATCAAAATTACCTTGCAATGCAACCCTATCGCCTGCAAAAGCCCTTGCTTGTTTTGGAGAAATAGTCCAATCAATTCCAATACCTGAAGCAGAAGTTTTACTCAAATCTTCTATAGCATGCCAAGTTCCCTTTGGAAATAAAATAACCGGTGCATGAGGTGCTACTGCATCTGATATTTGAACGAGGTAAGGTTGTGCATAATTCTTAAAATCTTCAGGACTTAAAGAACCAGCCCAGCTATCAAATACCTGGATAATATCAGCCCCGGCTTTTACCTGGCATTTTAAATAATCTATCGTAATGTCAGTAATTTTTTGCAACAATTGGTGCGAAAGCTGCGGCTCTGTGTAAGCAAATTGCTTTGCCTTATCCCAAGTCTTACTTCCTTTACCTTCTATCATATAACATAATATAGTCCAGGGTGCACCGGCAAAACCAATCAGTGGAACACGGCCATCTAATTCTTTTTTTGTTAGTGATAATGCATCATAAACATATTTTAAGCTTTCTTCCACATCTGTTGTTATCAATGCATCAACATCTTGTTTGGTTTTGATTGTTTTTGGTAATGATGGCCCTTTACCTTCTTCCATCAGCACTTCCAAACCCATTGCCTGGGGTATTACCAATATATCTGAAAAGATAATTGCAGCATCTACACCTACCTGGTCAACTGGTTGTAAAGTAATGGCGGTAGCTAATTCTGGTGTTTGCACACGGGTAAAGAAATCATATTTATCTCTCAGCTTAATATAGTCAGGTAAATACCTGCCTGCTTGCCGCATCATCCACACGGGCGGACGTTCTACTTTTTCTCCCCTGAGAGCTCTTA
>JANMZN010000325.1:0-36108 GCA_031383285.1 Segetibacter sp. | reverse complement strand
ACTCATGACATTAAAAGCCTCCGTATTTTACTTGTTTATCCTTTTTACCGGTTCATTTTTATATCTATCAATATTTTTCACTTATGGACTAATGGCACCATTTCATGTTTTACTTATTTGGCTCATGTACGACAGATTTTTAATTGGCCAAAAAACCGGCCCTATCATAAATAGAAACTTTATTGTTGCAGTTCCTTGTGTATTTCAAAATCTCTTATTCTTTATTAGCATCATTTCGTCAGGAGACTCAAATCTTTCCGAATTATTTGGTGTTTACTTTTCCTGGATTGGTTTGATATTAATTTTGGTAACACTTCTAGAATTTTATTTTTTGCATAAAAGATATTCCAAGTTCGTACACGATCGCAATACAATTTGACGACAAATAGAAGTTGGCGGTCTACAGGGTTTTTACCCATGCAGCCATTATTCCCCTGAAAGATTTTCCCTAATTTTCAGGCAGTGGGAAAAGAATATCAACAGCGGAGTAAAAATATATAACGCTACATGCTTGATTATAAATAGCAAATTTTTTACTTAATTTGCATGTAATAACGCCAATGTAGGCGTTAGTGGTAATTTTTTTGGACACCCCTCTTCTAATGTAAATTTTTGCATAAAACTCACAAAAAATAAAGTTGCCTTATCGGACTACTTTTGTATGTTTGCATTGTGAGTGTAGCAAAAAAATATAGAACAATCATAGCCTTTAAGGATTACTTCGAGGAGTTTCTAAAAAAGCAACGACAAAAAGTAAAAGAAAAGATCATTTGGACATTTTTGCTCATTGAAGAAGTTCAACAAGTTCCAGAAATTTACCTAAAACATCTAGAGGGTACAGACGGGCTTTACGAAATTCGCATTCAACTTGCGAGTGACATTTTTAGAATTTTCTGCTTCTTTGATGAGGGTAAATTAGTTGTATTAGCAAATGGTTTTCAGAAGAAAACACAAAAGACACCCAAACAAGAAATTGCAAAAGCATTAAAAATTAAGGAGGAATATTATGAAAGCAAAAAGTAAAACAAAGACACTTGCCCAATTAATTGACGAACAATACGGAAAAAAGGGAACGCCGAAAAGAGATAAATTTGACAAAGGCTATGAAACTTTCAAATTAGGTGCAATGATACACGATGCAAGATTAGAAAAAGGTTTGACACAGGAACAACTTGCAGAAAAATGCGGTACAAATAAAGCATACATTTCTAAGGTTGAGAATGACATAAAAGATGTACGTATCTCAACGCTGCAAAAAATTATTGAGGTCGGACTTGGCGGACAGCTTAATTTATCTATAACACTCTAACACATCCCCCAAGTTGTTCAAGGTCTTAGCGCAGCGAGACCTTGAACGCAAGATAAATGGAGGTCTCAGACCTCTTGTCTTTGTAAAAGACAAACTACGTAATGCTGTCATTCACCCTCTTGCTCTTCGTAGAATATTGCAGTTTCTTAAAGCTCTCCATAGTCTGAGACTAAGGAGGTAAATAAATAACCACTTATGACATTAAAAGCCAAAGTATTTTACTTGTTTATCCTTTTTACCGGTTCATTTTTATATCTATCCATATTTTTCACTTATGGACTAATGGCACCATTTCATGTCTTACTAATTTGGCTCATGTACGACAGATTTTTGATTGACCAAAAAACTGGCCCTATCATAAATAGAGACTTTATTGTTGCAGTTCCATGTATATTTCAAAATCTCTTATTCTTTATTAGCCTCATCTCGTCAGGAGACTCAAATCTTACTGAATTATTTGGTGTTTACTTTTCCTGGATTGGTTTGATATTAATTTTGGTAACTCTTCTAGAATTTTATTTTTTGCATAAAAGATATTCCAAGTTCGTACACGATCGCAATACAATTTGACGACAATTAGTAGTTGGCGGTCAACAGGTTTTTTCATATGCTGCTATTATTCCCCAGCAAGAATTTCCCTAATTTTCCAGCAGTGGGAAAAGAATAGCAACAGCGGAGTAAAAATATATAACCCTAGATGATTAATTATAAATAGCAAATTTTTTACTTAATTTGCGTGTAATAAGGTCAATGTAGGCGTTGGCTACTATTACCGAGCCCATTCTGCATAAGTAAGTTTTTTGTTACCTTTATGTGGCTTAAAATAACATATGCCGACAATTTTATTTATTTATGGTTGGAGATTGTTTTTCTACTCTAACGAGGGGTCAGAGCCAATACATGTTCATGCGGAAAAAGGCGACATGGAATGCAAATTCTGGCTACTGATTGAAGAGGTCGAGATAAAAGAAGTTTTTTCTTACAACCTGACTCGCTCTGCAAAAAAAGAAATCAAGAAAATAATATACCAACATTTTGACTTAATCGTTGAATCCTGGAATAATCACTTTAATAACTAAATCATGATAGCCACACATAATATAGAAGACATTTCTTTTGAACACGATCTACTTTGTTTGAGAGTTGATGGGAAACTAGTAAAATTCCCCCTCTCCAAAGTGTCTAAAAAGCTGGAATTGGCAAGCGATATTCAAAGAAATCTTTACACAATTTCTCCATCCGGTTACGGAATTCACTGGCCGTTAATTGATGAAGATTTATCTGTCGATTCACTCTTGAAAAATATCTAGTCCAATATAACTATACACAACATTAAGTAGAATAGACGAAAAGCCCCAACAAAAAGCCACGATAATCAAGGACTATCGGGGCATTATGCTTTACTCCATGTTCCCTCTTTGGAGGTTTTCTTCAACTGCAAACCCGGCATAATCTAAAAGCTTTTGGTGAGTAAGACCAACAGCGGCGGGAGAATTTGAAGACAAATAGTAGTTGGCGGTCAACATGATTTTTACCCATGCAGCCATTATTCCCCAGCAAGAATTTCCAAATTTTCAGGCTGTGGGAAAAGAATATCAACAGCGGAGTTAAAATATAAAACGCTACATGCTTAATTCTAAATAGCAAATCTTTTACTTAATTTGCGTGTAATAGCGCCAATGCAGGCTTTGGCTGCAATATTATTATGAAGTTCCTACTATTTATACCATGTACATTATTGGCGATTGCTGTGTTTGGACAAAGAAAACAAAATATACTTACTGAGAAAATTCCTAAACTTTCTATCTATAACATAAATGGTGACACTACTAATTTAAAAAGTATCAGTAAAGGTAAAGTGACACTTATAGATTTTTGGTTCATCCCTTGTGCCCCATGTTTTGCTGAAATGAACTTGTTGCACAAGGTATATGCAAAATACAGAGGCAATCCTAATTTCAACTTTTTAGCAATAACCTTAACTGATAGCGCATTTGTCAGACCTTTAGTTGAAAACAGAAATACATCTACCAATGAAACCTACAGTTATTTTAATTCAATGGCGAAAATGGACACATTCAGATTACCCGTTTATTTTATAAAGAATGTTACGTCTACCCAGAAAACTTGGAAAAAAGTTAAAATGGGTTTTACTGGTGAAGGAGATGGTCCATTAAAAGAGAGACCCAATTATCCAAATAAAATTTTTGGCTTTTTAGGATACCCTACAATCTTGATTTATAATAAAGAGGGTAAACTAATTTATAATAAAACAGGATTTGAAAAGGGAAACGAGGAAATTCAACTAAAGAGGTTACAAGAAATAATTGATGTAACGCTTTGACCAATACTGCCACTAACATTAAGTGGCGTAGACGAAAAGCCCCAAAATAAAGCCCCGATGATCAGGGACTATCACGGCTTTATTTTCTACTCCATGTTCCCTCTTTGCAGGTTTTCTTCACCTGCATATCCGGCATAACCTAAAAGCTGTTGGTGAATAACACCAACAGCGGCGGGAAAAGGTATTTGGGGCTAAAAACAGGATTGCTGATATACGAAAGGTTCGAGATACTCACGGTTCAGGTTTAATAAATAATAGCCGAATTTAAATAAGCGTGAACTATTCCTCTTATAAAATAATAAATAAACTTAAACATGATTTAAATTTTCATTCAATCTTTTCATGAACATTTTTGTAGAAATTTGTTTTCATAAATGCTTGAATTTAAGCTGTAAAGACATAAATAAAGGTATTTATTGCTAATTGTTTCAATAATAACTTAAACAGTGAATTAAAAATTATGCAATTATTATTTATAAGAATTTAAGTTTTATCATTACTTTCACGCCGATTGCTTCATATTAATTTTTAGTACATTATTTTATTTTAAATTTTAATTATGAGTGCATTACCCGTCAAGTCGGTTAGAAATTTTACGCCATTCTTAATATTGGTAGCTATTGCCATTGCAGCTATTTTTATTCCTGCCCTTCCAAATTTTGACGACGCTGGCAAATACAATGCAGCAGACATTGGTTGGATTTTGGTGGCCACAGCGCTTGTTTTTCTCATGACACCCGGACTTGCATTTTTCTATGGGGGTATGGTGCACCGAAAGAATGTAATCTCTACCATGATTAAAAGTGTTGTTGCTGCGGGTATCGTCAGTATTCTATGGGTCACTGTTGTGTACAGCCTGTGTTTTGGCGAAAGTTTTCATGGATTTATTGGTAATCCTATGACGCATCTGTTTTTTAAAGGCGTTGCTTCCGGTGCGCCGTGGCGTTTAGCACCCACCATCCCATTAACACTTTTTGCGTTGTTCCAGCTCATGTTCGCCATTATTACCCCCGGGCTTGTGGTAGGTGCAGTGGCAGAAAGAATCCGTTTTACTTCTTACATTTTATTTATCGCATTATTCAGCTTGTTGGTTTATGCGCCTATTGCACATTGGACCTGGCATCCTGAAGGATTTTTGTTTAAAATGGGTGCACTCGATTTTGCAGGAGGTACAGTTGTTCATATTTCTGCTGGTTGTGCAGCATTGGCTGGTGCTTTGGTATTAAAACGCCGTAAGTCGCACCTCGACAACAAGGAAATTCCTCCAGCGAATATTCCTTACGTCTTAATTGGTACAGGACTGTTATGGTTCGGTTGGTTCGGTTTCAATGCCGGTTCTGCATTGGGTGCCAACAGCCTGAGCGTATCTGCATTTGCGACTACTAATACGGCAGCTGCTGCCGGTGGATTGGCCTGGATGTTCTATGATGTAATGAAAGGCAAAAAGCCATCCGTTTTGGGTTTTTGTATCGGAGCAGTAATTGGGTTAGTGGCAATTACTCCCGGGGCAGGCTATGTGGCTATTCCGCAGAGTATTTTCATTGGAGTTGTAGCTGCCATTATCTCTAATATTGCTTGTTATTACAAATCCAAATCAAAACTGGATGATACATTGGATGTGTTTCCTTGTCATGGTATTGGTGGAATGGTTGGAATGGTGATGACAGGTATTTTTGCCAGTAAGATAGTAAACGCTGCTGGTAATGATGGATTATTTTATGGAAATGCCGCCTTTCTTTTTACTCAACTAAAAGCATTGGCAATTGTAGTAGGGTATAGCTTTACAGTTTCATTCCTTATTTTTAAAGTCATCAACATTACACAGCCAATCAGAGTAAGTGATGCCGAGGAAGAAGAAGGTTTGGATGCAAGCCAGCACAATGAAAAATACTACCAAGGAACATTATTGGTAAAGACGAATGGCATTGTTTCAGAGAAAGAAAGAGCAGAGTATTAGGGATGAAGTAGTGAGTGAGCTAATGTGATAATGTGCTAGTAAGCCAATTTGCTAATTTGCTAATGTGCTAATGTGAAAAACCTCAAACCTCAAACCTCCCAACCAGACAAATCAGTTAAAGTTTCAGGATCATTTTTTAATTGAAATTTAAAGTGTAATTTTATATTAAATTATATTTAAATTGATTTATTATGATGAGGGGATTTTTGTCACTAAAGATGGGGTTGGTATTGGTTTTACTTTTTACAATGCAGTGCATACATGCGCAACAAAAAAAGAAACAGGCGACAAGCAAGACGGTTGCTGCTGCACAGAAAAGTAAAGCTGTAAACAAATCAGTGGCCACTTACAAAATTATTGAAGCAGCGGATAATACGTGGTGTTATGATATTTACATTGACAATCACATGATCATTCATCAACCATCCGTACCCGGTTTGCCCGGTAATCGTGGATTTTATAAGCAGGAAGATGCTGCCAAAGTAGCGCGGTTGGTAATGTATAAAATACAGCACAACCAAATGCCACCAACTGTTTCAAAACACGAGATGGACTCTTTAAAAATAAAACTATAACCAATCATATTTATGCTAAGTCCTTGCACAAACTTTAAAGGTTTATTCATCCTGATGGCAGGTTTATCAGGCTATTATTTAGCCCATGGCCAATGTCCTACTCCAATTATTACAGTTAACGGGCTTACTACCTTTTGCGAGGGAGATAGCTTGATCTTAGAAACAACTTTCCTTCAATGGAAACAAAAAGCCAATTTGGGTGGGGTAGCCACTTATAAAGCTGTAGGTTTTTCTATTGGCAGCAAAGGCTATGTTGGAACCGGATTGGAAGCTAGCCTAAGAAACGATTTTTGGGAATATGATCCTGTGAATAATGTATGGACACAGAAAGCTAATTTTGGAGGTACTGCTAGGTCGGGTGCTGTTGGGTTTTCTATTGGCAGCAAGGGCTACTTAGGAACAGGAAGTAGCAATTCTGCCAGCAACGATTTTTGGGAGTATGACCCTGCATTAAATGTATGGACAAAGAAAGCCAATTTTAAAGGTGCAGCAAGGTCTCATGCCGTTGGTTTTTCTATTGGTCAAAAGGGATATATTGGATTAGGTACAAGTGCCCCTGATTTTTGGGAATATGATCCCGTAAGTGATGTTTGGAATCAGAAAGCCAATTTTGCAGGTGTCGTTAGTTATACCCCTGTTGGTTTTTCAATAGGTCAAAAAGGCTACGTAGTAACAGGGGGCAAAAATAGTTTTTGGGAATACGACCCCGGGGCCAATGTATGGAAACAGAAAGCCAATTTTAAAGGTGAAGCAAGGTCTTATCCTGTCGGTTTTTCTATAGGTAGCAAGGGCTATATAGGAACAGGAACTACCTCAAAGCGTTTGAATGATTTTTGGGAATACGATCCTGCAACCAATGCGTGGACACAAAAACCCAATTTTAAAGGTGAAGCAAGGTCTTATGCTGTTGGTTTTTCTATTGGGAATAAGGGGTATATTGGGGGTGGTCTAATTGGTGAAGTTATAAAAGGTGATTTTTGGGAATTTGATCCATCTATTTCTCATTCATGGTCAACGGGTAATAATATATCACCTTCCATAAGCGTCAAAACCAGAGGAACATACACATTTTCTACAAGCAACACAACTACAGGTTGTACTTCCACCTCATTGCCAATTGTGGTAACGGTCAATCCATCGCCGGCTGTTTCCATTGTTGCCAGTGGTCCATTAACTTTTTGTAGTGGTGATAGTGTTATCCTAACAGCTAGCTCAAACGGCATTGGTTCATGGACATCCAAAGCCAACTTTGCAGGCAGTGCGAGGATAAGGGCGGTTGGCTTTTCTATTGGCAATAAAGGCTATATCGGAACCGGTAATGACGGTGCCAATAAAAATGATTTTTGGGAGTATGACGCATCAAATAATACGTGGACACAAAAAGCAAATTTTGGCGGCACTGCCAGAAGTGCTGCAGTGGGCTTTTCGATTGCCAACAAGGGTTACATTGGCACAGGCAATGATGGGATTCCAAAAAAAGATTTTTGGGAATACGATCCCGCTTCCAATACTTGGAGAAAAAAGGCCAGTTTTGGCGGCACAGCAAGGTCCAGGGCAGTTGGATTTTCTATTGGTAATAAAGGTTACATAGGCACCGGCAATGATGGTACCAACAAAAATGATTTTTGGGAATATGACCCGGCAAATAATACCTGGATACAAAAAGCAAATTTTGGTGGCACTGCCAGGTCTTTTGCTGTAGGTTTCTCTATTGGTAGCAGCGGCTATATTGGCACCGGAAATGATGGAGGGCATAAAAATGATTTTTGGGCATACAACCCAAAAAATAATACCTGGACACAAAAGGCAAATTTTGGTGGTACGGCAAGGTCTTATGCTGTCGGTTTTTCTATTGGCAGCAAGGGCTACATTGGGACGGGCTTTGATGGCAGTCGCAGCAATGATTTTTGGGAATTTGATCCTGCTGCAAATTCGTGGATACAAAAGGCCCATGCAGGCGGATCAGTAAGCGTAAATGCGGTTGGTTTTTCCATTGGCAGTACAGGTTACATAGCTACAGGCTTTGATGGGAGTAGCAATAAAAACGACCTGTGGGCTTACGACTCTACTGTTAGTTATGTTTGGTCTGACGGCAAAACAACACCTGAAGTGACTGTAAAGAAAAATAGTACTTATATTTTGACTGCTACCACAGCCACAGGTTGCAGCGTTAAATCGCTTCCTGTTGTTGTAATAGTTAATAATACTCCTGCTGTTTCCTTAGTAACAGATGGTCCAACTGTTTTTTGCCAAGGCGATAGTTTAAACTTAACTTCTTTGGTGGACGGCAACGAAAAATGGACACAGAAAGCCTTTTTAAATGAAAGTCCGGATCTTGCTGTCGGTTTTTCTATAGGCAGCAAGGGTTATGTAGGCACAGGTAGGGGTAAAAGTGGTAGTTACAAATTTGATTTTTGGGAATTTAACCCCACTACCAATGTTTGGACACAGAAAAACAATTTTGGAGGTACCGCAAGGTATGCTGCTGTTGGTTTTTCTATTGGCAGCAAAGGCTACTTAGGGACAGGACAAAGTAGTTCTTACCATGGCGATTTTTGGGAATACGATCCATCTATAGATGCTTGGACCCAAAAAGCCAATTTTGGAGGTACGGCAAGGTTCAGGCCAGTTGGGTTCGCTATAGGAAATAAGGGATACATTGGAACTGGTTATGATGGATCCTATAAAAATGATTTTTGGGAATACGATCCCATTACCAATAGTTGGACGCAAAAAGCCAATTTTGGAGGGGTAACTAGGGCAGGTGCTGTTGGGTTATCTATTGGAAATAAGGGTTACATTGGAACAGGACATTTTTATGATCAGTCAAAAGGTTCTGAAATCTTTCTTACGGATTTTTGGGAATACGATCCAGCTACCGATAAATGGACTCAAAAAGCCAGTTTTGGCGGAACCAAAAGAACACTAGCAGTTGGTTTTACCATTGGTAAATATGGATATATAGGCACAGGCACAGGGCTAATTTCTGGAGTGCGAACTAATAACAGAGACTTTTGGGAGTACAATCCTGGTAGTGATACCTGGAAAAAGAAAGCTGATTTTGGAGGTTACGCAAGGTATGGTGCTGTTGGTTTTGCTATTGGCAATAAGGCATATGTAGGTACGAGCTATTCCCCTTATGCTCCAAGTTATACAAGAGGTGATTTTTGGGAAATTGATAAAACGATTTCCTACAATTGGTCAACCGGAGAAGTTACCCCAACCATAAATGTTGACTCCACAGGTAAATATTCTTTACGGGTAACCGATGTATATGGTTGTAAGGCTAGTGGCTTCATCGATGTTAAGGAAAATCCCCTGCCTACTGTTGCTGCTATCACCGGCAATAAATCAGTATGTAAAGGACGAACTACCCAGTTAAGCAATGCAACTATAGGTGGTACTTGGAGTAGCAGCGACACTGCCAAGGCAAAAGTGAGCAATACTGGTCTTGTAACAGGCGTGGGCGTTGGTAACGCCATTATCACTTATACCACAAAGCCTGATAGCATCGGCTGTATCAACAGTACCAATGTAATGGTTAAAGTAAATGGATTACCTGCGGTAGAACGCATTACCGGAACGACAACCTTATGCGCCAATAAAACTACTCAATTAGCAAATTCCACAGCAGGTGGAAGCTGGAGCAGCAGCAACAACAACAAAGCTACAGTAAGTTCCACCGGATTGGTTACAGGCGTTTCTGCAGGAACAGTGACCATAAGATATACCACAGCAGCCAATAGCAATGGATGTATAAACAAAGCCACTGAAACAGTTGTAGTAACGGCACCTTGTTTGCTTAAAACTGAATTATCTGGTAGGCATACGGAAACTACAGCATTGAAAGAAACCTCAGTATTAGACGTTTCCATCTTCCCCAACCCAACCGGTAAATTCTTTAATGTACAAGTTAAAACCCCTAAGCAAGAAAGCATCAGCATCAGGGTATTGGATGTGAATGGTAAAGTAGCATATTCATCTAAAGGAATGCCCGAACAGGTATTTAGGTTTGGAGAGCAATTGGTAAGCGGTATTTACCTTGTAGAAATTAGACAGGGCGAAGAAGTAATAGCATTGAAAGCTGTGAAGATGAAATAAAAGTTAGGCGTGAGACGCGAAAGGTTAATGGTTAATGGAGAGAGGAGAGAGGAGAGACGTGGAACGTGAAAGGTCAGACGTGAGACGTGAAAGGTCAAACGTGAAACTTTCAAATAATAGCCGCTGCAAGAGTAATCTTGTGGCGGTTTTTTTGTGGTAGGTGAATGGAGAGAGGAGAGACGTGAATGGTGAATGGTTAATGGTCAATGATGAGAACTTAGCATTGGTCAGTTAATATTAACCTATAACTCAGCAAACGCCCCAACGAGTAACAAGCAACGAGTAACAAGCAATGAGAAACGAGCAAACTACTTCCAATACCGGTAATTTAAATAATCCATCATACATCATCCATTGTCCCCAATTTTCTTCCTGCAATAAGCATTGAATTCAGACTCTACTTCAGCACTTACTTCGCCTTCTATTTCTTTTTGAAAGAGTTTGTTGTTTTTTTGGTCAATCGTTATTAACCCGTCCTTCATCATAGCATTGGTTACCTCATCCCACTTTAATGTCTTCTTTGGAAATGTATTGAAGGTTATGCCTTCATTGGTAAAACCAATCTCTTCTGGAAACTTTACCTGCTTTTCTATTAATGCAGCAATAGTGTATAATATCCCCATTAAAATATTGGTTTCATGACCGAGAAACCAACCCATAGCAGCCAAAAGAAGTCCAAGCCTGAAAAATGCTCCTCCTTTAGTTTTCTTTTTATATAAAGTGATAACGAGGGAAATAAGAATAGCAGCAATGATGACAGGATAAAATAAAACTGCAGTGTGAACAGATTTGTAGTAGTAGAAAAATATTGCTATTGCAAAAACATACATCAAAACACTTATCTGGTCTGCAAAACCCTGGTTGCGCTTTTTGGTAGTTATAAGATAGTCACAAAGCATAAGAAATTAACTGTTGCTCTTAATGAGAAGGTTGCACAGATGGAACAATTGGCGTGCAGCAACATTTGCATCTATATTGTTTTCGCCAACACCTACTTCATTTAAATCAAATCCAATCAGTTTTCTTCCGCTATCTACCAGGCATTTAAAAAGGTAAGCAATTTGTTGCGCCTCAAATCCTCCGGGAACAGGGGTCCCAGTATTTGGACATAGTTTTGGATCGAGGCCATCTATGTCAAAGCTGATGAATACATTGTGCGGAAGTTGATCAATGATTTCTTTTACAATCGTTTTCCAACTATCTCCTTCGTATTGCCTTTCCTTTATGTCTTTGTCAAAGAAAACACTTATCCGATCTTTATTATCTTGAATGTATTGGTATTCGTCTTCTCCATAGTCTCTAATGCCTACTTGTACCAGTTTCTTTACTTGAGGTATTTCAGTAAGGACGTTGTACATGATGGATGCATGGCTGTATTTGAGTTCTTCAAATGCGATCCGGAGGTCGCAATGTGCATCAATTTGCAGTATTCCAAAAGATTCATAATGCTCTCCAATGGCTTTAATAAATCCAAACGGTGTGCTATGGTCACCACCAATGAGCCCAACCAACTTGTTTTTGTTCAACAATTCTATAGTTTGGTCATATACCCATGTATTCATAAATAAGCTGCCTTCATTGATCTCTTTGAGGCTTTTGCACATGAATTTATTAGCTTTCACGTCGTTTCCTTTAGAAATATAGTCAATGTAGAGTTCGGCTTCTTTGCGCAGATAATCACTTTTTAGCAATAACTTTCTGTCAATAGGTTTCATAAAAAACCCTTGCTGCCAATTGTTGTTATATTCAGAGTCAAACAAATCCACCTGCAGGCTTGCTTTGAAAATGTGATCGGATGCACGGGAAGTACCTGCACCTGAACTTACAGTTACCTCCCACGGAACAGGTACTAAAACTACCCGAGATTCTTCTTCGGAAAAAGGGAGACCAAAAATATTATTGTCTGGATTACTAACCCCATTGGGATCAAAAAGTGATAAATCAGCCATAATGAATAATAAAAGCAGTGCAAGTTATACTTTTTACTATTTGGTAAACCTAAAATGAATCGGATATTTTTGCATCTCCCTGCGAGATATTTTATCAAGTGGATGTTTAAATTGGGGAGAAAGGGCAAATAATAAGTTTTGCCGCACTGTAAACCGACATAATATCGACAGAAAAATGAAATACAACCGCCCATTCGCAAAATTAAAAGAGGAGTTTCGGCACCACACTTACTGACACTAAAATAACACATTTAATTTTGCCCAACCGCACCCAAAGCCCTTACAAGTGGACGGTGAAATTAGCCTTTACTTTATTTCACATTTGGTCCTGGGACAACTCTTGCCAACAATACAAAAATTACAGACAACAAAAATATTTTCTGCAAATTTTTGGCTGACACTTGACTTTAGTCCATTGACTTCTATAACTGTTATCGCATCATATTCCTGTTTAGACACGACTAAGATTTCGTTATTGATGCCCAACCCAACCTTGACAACATATTGCAAAAACGAAGTTGAATTATCTTTGACTGCAACCATCTTACAACTATTACCGACAGCAACATCTGACAATGTTTTTTTGAATTGTACTTTTAATTCACCTTTCTTATTTGGTATTGGGTCACCGTGCGGGTCAAACTCAGGATAATTTAAAAATTTATCCAATTTATCCACCAATTTTTGTGAACGAATGTGTTCCAACTGTTCAGCTACTTCGTGAACCTCATCCCAACTAAACTCTAACTTTTCAAACAAAAATGTTTCCCAAAGTCGATGTTTCCTAATAATATCAACCGCATTTTTTTTACCTTCTCCGGTTAAAGTAATTTTACCATATTTTTCATATTCGACCAATTCTTTCTCTTTCAGCTTTTTGAGCATATCATTTGCTGTAGCCGGTTTTACTGCCAAAGCAATTGCCAATTCATTTGTTCCAACCGCTTTAACACCACAATCAAATGTGATTTTGAGCAAAGCTTTTAAGTAATTTTCTTCTGTGTATGACAACATCTTCTTATGAAAAATTGATTTGATCTTACAAAGATACAAAAAACACAAAACATTATTTATTAGATTAGTCTAACTTTACGACTTTTGCTGCCATAACTAAATCATTTAAAAATGAAATCAATAATACTCAAAACAATTTCAACAACAATTTTTGCACTTGCTGTTGAACTAGTAACAGCTCAAACAGCCAGTATTTCGGGAAAAATAATTTCGGAAGGCAAACCAGTTGAATATGCCAATGTAGCTTTTACAGGAACATCTTATGGTGGAACAACAGATACTTTAGGAAGGTTCGCTATCCAAAAAATTCCACATGGAAAATATAGGGTTAGTGTTTCGTGCATTGGCTTCAATTCAATGGAAAAGCCTGTAATTGTAAAAGAGGGTGAAAATGTTGTTTTAAACTTTGACTTAACCAATTATCGAAATACACTAAATGAGGTGGTTGTAACCGGTACATTAAAAGAAGTAAGCCGTTTGGAAAGTCCTGTGCCTGTAGAAGTTTACACACCTACTTATTTTAAAAAAAATCCAACACCAAATATTTATGAAGCCCTGCAAAATGTAAATGGCGTAAGACCTCAATTAAATTGTAATGTGTGCAATACTGGTGACATTCACATAAATGGTTTAGAAGGTCCTTATACAATGGTGCTTATTGACGGGATGCCAATTGTAAGCAGTTTATCAACGGTTTATGGTTTAGCAGGTATTCCAAATTCATTAATAGAACGTATTGAAATAGTGAAAGGTCCAGCATCTTCACTTTATGGAAGTGAAGCAGTTGGTGGACTTATAAATATCATCACTAAAAAACCACAAAATGCACCTTTGGTTTCTGCTGATATATTCGGTACAAGTTGGGGAGAATACAATGCTGATGTATGCTTAAAATTGAATGCAGGAAAAAAGGCAACCGTATTAACGGGTATCAACTATTTTAACTTTCAAAAAAGAATTGATAACAACAGAGATAATTTTACAGACATGACTTTGCAAAATAGAATTTCAATTTTTCAAAAATGGAATTTTCAACGCAAAGACAATCGTATTTTTAGCTTTTCAGCCCGTTATATGTATGAAGACCGTTGGGGTGGAGATATGCAATGGGAAAAAAATTTTAGAGGAGGCGATAGCATCTATGGAGAGCATATTTATACCAAGCGTTGGGAGGTGTTAGGAAATTATCAATTGCCTACCAAAGAAAAGTTAATGCTGTCATTTTCTTACAACAATCATAATCAAGACAGCAGATATGGCACAACCATTTATGATGCTCAACAAAATATTGCTTTTTCACAATTGACTTGGGACAAAAAAATTGGTAAAAATGATTTTTTAATGGGTACTGCCTTGCGTTATACTTTTTATGACGATAATACACCAGCAACAGCGACAGCCGACACCATAAACCAACAAAACAAACCACAAAAAAATTGGTTACCGGGAGTATTCGTTCAAGATGAAATTTCAATTACCGACAAACATAAAGTGTTGTTGGGTTTTAGATATGATTACAACTCTTATCACGGAAATATTTACACGCCACGTATTGCATATAAATGGATGGTGAACGACAAGAATATACTTCGTTTAAATGCGGGTACAGGGTTTAGGGTAGTAAATTTATTTACCGAAGACCACGCTGCATTAACTGGTGCAAGAAGTGTAGAAATAAAAAACGAATTGAACCCTGAACAATCGTACAATGTAAATCTGAATTACATCAGAAAGCTTTATGCTAAAAACGGAACTTTCATTAGTGTGGATGCATCTGCTTTTTATACCTATTTCAATAATCGAATAATAGGTGATTTCGATACCGATCCGAACAAAATTATTTATGACAACTTAAATGGTTATGCGGAAAGTAAAGGTGTAAGTTTAAATATGGATGTTGCATTTAATAATGGCTTAAAAATTATTGCAGGAGGTACTTTAATGCAAAATACGTTAACTGAAAATGGAATTACAGCGCAACAAATATTAACTGAAAATTTCACTGGTACATGGGCAGTATCCTATAAAATCAAAGAAACAAAACTATCTATTGACTATACAGGAAATGTTTACAGTCCTATGCGTTTGCCTTTGTTAGGAGACACCGACCCACGTAGTCCATATTCACCTTGGTGGAGCATACAAAATATTCAATTAACTTTTGAAGGATTCAAAAACTTTCAAATTTATGGTGGAATAAAAAACTTGTTGAATTGGACACCTTTTAAAGAAAACAATCCTTTTATTATTGCCCGAACCAATGATCCATTTGACAAGGAAGTACAGTTTGGAAGCAATGGACAAGCAATAGCAACAGCAAATAATCCGTATGGTTTAACATTTGATCCTACTTATGTGTATGCCCCTACACAAGGAGCAAGAGCATTTTTAGGTGTGAGATATAGCTTGAAGTAATGAAATTGAAAAGACAACTATTAAATACGATTTTTATGTTGGGTAGTATATTTTTACTGCCTAATATTTCATTTTCACAAATCAAAATAGTTCAATTTGAGCAAATGGATAGCTTGCAAAGAATTGAGAAAAGAAATGTTGCCGTTTTTATTCATACCGACTGGTGCAAGTATTGCCAAAAGATGCAAAACACAACACTGAAGAATGACAGCATCATTAAAATGCTGAACCACAAATTTTATTTCATCGATCTAAACGCGGAAGAGCAACGAAATATAGTTTTCAATAACCATACTTTTAAATACAAGCCAACAGGAGCAAATACTGGTACACATGAACTAACAGAACAATTAGGAACAGTCAACAATAAAATTTCTTACCCAACACTCTGTTTTTTAAATGCTGACAGCGAAATTATTTTCCAATACAATCAGTTTATAAATGTAAAAGATTTGCAGTTAATATTAGCACGACTAAAATAGCCAACGTATTTGCTAGCACATTTCATTTTTCCCCTGCACACAGGCTAATACAAAAAATAAATGGAGCTTACAGTCCAACGCACCAAGACACCGAACTATGGAAAGAAACGATACGACCGAGAAAGTACATTGAATGCATAATATCATCTATCTTAAAGGCTAGATTTCGTGCTTTAAAGACAGTTTTGTGGTTAATCAAACATCAATTTTTCAAATCAAGTTTTGTGGTAAAAGTCCGGTCATTCGGTTAGCTTAAACCGTTAAGCGATATCTTTGCTATCTTCATTAATTAATTATTGAGAATATGATAAAAGGCATCGTCATAACAGTACTTGTGATATTACTAATAGGAAGTGGCTATTTTTATTGGAAGTATTACTTTACATACAGCGACGGAAACCGTACCGGTTTATTGCAAAAATTTTCGCGGAAGGGAAATTTGTATAAAACATATGAAGGTGAATTGGTACTCAATAGCCTTACTTCATCATCATCAATGCCCTTGTCGGCCGAAAAGTTCTATTTTTCAGTAGAAAAACAACTTGTGGCTGATAAACTGATGGGACTGGAAGGTCAAAAAGTTATTTTACATTACGAAGAAAAGAAAGGTGCTTTAGCATGGCGAGGCGATAGTAATTATATTGTGGATAGTGTACGGCTTGTTGCTCCATGATTATTGGGCATGCAATAGGAAAATGGCAAGCCGCTTATGAATATCAGGCAATTGTTTTTTCCATTCTGTTATTGTTTTCGTCACTATCATTTCTGTAGGTGCAGTAATATCTATTGCAATGCAAAGTTGTGTTTGAGGCTTACAGGAATCAACCAATTGCTTAATGAGTTGATTGTTTCTGAACGGCGTTTCTATAAAAATTTGTGTGCAATTCTTTTTAGCCGATTCTATCTCAAGTTCTTTAATGGCCACTTTTCTTTCAATGCCATCAATTGGCAGATAGCCTGAGAACTGAAACTTTTGACCATTCATACCACTTGCCATGAGTGCCAATAATATGCTGCTTGGTCCTACCAATGGTTTGATGGTTGCATGAATATTGTGGGCTGCATGCACCAATAATTGCCCCGGATCTGCTACACCCGGGCAACCGGCTTCGCTGACGATACCGATCGTTTTACCTGCATGTAGTAGTTGATTAAACTGGTGTTGTACTGCTTCTTCTGCTTTATGAATAGTAAACCATTGGTAGTCATCAATGATCATTTCTTTCCACAGTACCTTCAGATATCGTCTTGCAGATCGCTCATTTTCTACAAAGAAAACCTGGCATTGCTTTACAGCATCCAATACATATGCAGGTATAGTTTCAGCAGCTTGCTCAAATAAAAAAGATGGTATCAGGTAAACGGTTCCAGGCATTTAGAATGGCTTTTTATTGGATATTATTATACATGTATTTCTATAGATGGGGTTTCTTTCTCCTTTGTTTTTAAAATGCTAAGCGTGGCGGCTATCACTGCATAGGAAGGTGCAAATATCCATCCGGCAATAGGAATAAGGTGCATAAAGTAAAAAATTACTCCATTAGCAATTGCTAAACCTTTTCGCTGACCAATAAACTGAATGCTTTCTGCCGCTGAAAGATGGTGTCGCTCACAGCTATAATCCAGCATGGAAAATCCATAATAATAGCATTCAATCAATAACCCGAAAACAGGCACCACCCAGCCTATAATTGGAATAAATGATAAAAGGATGAGGGAGATGATATAAACAGTTTGCCAAACAGTATTTCTCATGGCTATACCAATCCCTCTGATAACATCTCTTATAAATTGATGAATATTGAAAGGGTATGCTTTGCCTTCTATAAGCGCTTCTGTTTTTTCGCTTAGAAGTGCAAATATGGGTGAACCAACTATCAGCCAAATATATTTGAATAAGGAAAAATAAAAAAGCATCAACAATAGCCAAAGCATAATGCCGCCTATGGTTACCAGAAACTCTGCCAAAGTGCTTTTAAGACTTGTAATCCAACTTTTCATCCCTGTTTTAATCAATAAAAATTCAACAACATCGCTGGCACTATTTGCAAAAAAATACATACTGATACAAAACAGCAGCATGTAAATGATGCCCGGTATGATAATCCATGTCCACAACTTGTGTTGACGGATAAACCGATGTGCATGTCCGTAAGATTGAATCGCTATTACAATGTCTTTAAGCAAATGCCTTTCTTTTTGATGGTATAAATTTAGTTTCTATTTTCAAAGCAATACTACTTATAATTACGTTTGGTTTGAAAATCAATATTTAAAGTTGTTAAAATTCAATTATTTGTTTTTTATTAACGCAACTTTTTTTATGCTGATTAAACCATCATAATGACAGCAGGTCTATCTTTTACTACAAACAAAAAATAAAAATTATGAAGAAGATTTTATTTGCAATGATGGTTTTGACCATAAGTTTTGGTGCTTTAGCTCAAAGCGAAGGCAGACATGATAATCGCCTTGGAAAAGAAAAAATTGCTGAGCTAAACCTTACAAATGAACAAAAAGAAAAAATAAAGGCTGAAAAGGAGGTCTTGAAAAAGAAGTTGGAAGAACTAAGGGGAAATACAGGTATGAGTGCAGAAGACATGAAGAATAATAGAGTGGAAATTATGAAAACGCACAAAGAAGCGATGAAAGCTATTCTAACTCCTGAGCAACAAGATCAAGTAAAGGAAATGAAGAAGGAAATGAAGGTCGAGGGTGGAAAAGTGAGGGGCGAAGGGAAAGGTCAGAAAATGAAAGATAATTTTGAAGAGATTAAACAAGATTTGAACCTTTCAGCAGATCAGTCAGCTAAAATGAAGACGTTGAATGAAGAACTAAAAACAAATATGCTGAAAATAAGGGATAATACTTCATTAACTCGAGAGCAAAAGAAAGAGCAGGTAAAAGCGCTAATGTCAAGTCACAAAACCAGTGTAGATGCCATCTTGACTGCAGAACAAAAAACTAAATTGGATGCCATTAGAAAGGAGAAGGGTGGACGCAGCCGAAGAAATTAAAGCATAAATTATTCTTTATATGCAAAGGCAGGCCATTTGGTCTGCCTTTTTCATTCTATATTTGACGAGATTCTATATTTACTGTTGTAAAACAGCAAGCATAAAAAATAAATACTATGCAACGTTCAGATAACTTCGGCAAGTTTGTAAAGAAGAAAAAGGGTAGTGCCATAAAAGAAGAAATAAAACAGGAAAAGAAAAAGGCAAAAAGAGAAAGAGCCTCTGCTATAGAGGAGCACTATGAAAGAAAAAGATTGGAAAGGCAGCAAATGCAACAATCTCCAGAGTTTGGTTCCTCATCTAAGAAATCACAAAAAGTAAATAAATATCCTGCTAAAAATACAACGGGTACAGTTTCAAAAACTGACAATCCTACTAAGAAATCATTTGGTGCACCTGTAAAAGGAGAAAGCAGTTCTTCAAAAAATAATGCTTCATTTAATAAAGGTGCAGGTAGTACAAAGAAGACCTATGAATCTTCATCGAAAGGTTCAAAGGGGCCTTCAAAATCATATGGAGATTCTTCAACCCGAAGCAATCCTAATCCAAAATCCTATGGGCCTTCTTCAAAACCAGAAGGTGGAGATGCATCCAAAAAATATGGTAATGCTACTAGTGGAAAAGGGGCTCCTAAAAAATCGGCGGGTGGGTTTTCAAAATCTGAAGGTGCTCATTTAAAAGGAGAAGCAGCTTCTTCAAAATCATATGGAGCTTCTTCAAAACCAGAACGTTATCCTGCCAAGAAACCAAGTGCTTTTTCTAAAGAAGAAGGGGTGCATTTAAAAGGAGAAGCAGCACCTGCAAAAAAAACAATTGTTTCTACTAAGCCGTATGTGGATTCTCCAAAATCAAAAGGTGCACCTGCTAGATTAAAAGGTGGTCCTGCAAAAGTATCTGGTGATTCTAATAAGCCATACAATCCTCCTTCAAAAGGTGTAATCGATAAGCCTGATGCAGAACAATTGCCATTGAATAAGTACATTGCCCATGGCGGTATTTGTTCTCGTAGAGATGCCGCTGACTTGGTAAAGGAAGGAAAAGTAACTGTTAATGGTACAACTGCAAACGATCCGGGGATGAAAGTAACCTACCAGGATGTAGTGATGGTAGGAAATAGAAAGGTAATCCCTAGTCGCAACTTTGTTTATATCCTCTTGAACAAACCCAAAGATTTTATTACGACTTCTGATGATCCGCAAGGTAGAAAGACTGTACTTGATTTGGTAAGAACAGCTACTGACGAAAGGGTCTATCCTGTTGGAAGACTTGACAGAAATACTTCGGGTGTTTTGTTGTTGACAAATGATGGAGACCTTGCGCAGAAACTTTCTCATCCTAAGCACGAGATAAAGAAAGTGTATGAGATAAAACTTGACAGATCATTGACCAAAGGCGATATGGACAAGATAGCAGGTGGTCTCATGCTCGAAGACGGCTATATAGCTCCTGATGTGATTGCCTATGCTGATGCAAAAGACAAAAGTATTATCGGCATCGAAATTCATAGTGGTCGCAACCGCATTGTTCGTAGAATTTTTGAACACATGAAGTATGATGTAAAAGCACTTGACCGGGTTATGTTTGCAGGCTTAACTAAAAAAGATGTACTAAGAGGCAAATGGAGATTTTTAAAGGACAAAGAAATTCGTTTGCTCAAGTTTATGAATCAATCTTATATCAAATCAAAAGATTAATTCAAGTCCTCAATTAACATCATTTTCTGTTCCATCAGTGGTTTTGTTTTATCAGGAAACAAGGTAAAGCCATCAACCAAAAAGATTACAGAGGTAGATTAATCATCAATCACATGAAACCAGATATTATTTTTCAAAACGATCACTTTATTGCACTTAATAAACCTGCAGGGTTATTGTCTATTCCTGATCGCTTTGGAAAGGACCCTTCACTAAAGTCTATTCTTCAGGATCAATTTGGAAAAATCTTCACTGTACACAGGCTCGACAAGGAAACAAGTGGGTTGATTGTTTTTGCAAAAGACGAAACAACACATAAAATATTATCCCAAAAATTTGAAGGCCGCGATGTAGAGAAATATTATCTCGGGCTGGTTCAAGGTACCATGATGAATAAAAAAGGAACGATTGATGTACCTATCATGGAGCACCCGGGAAAAACAACATTGATGATGACCCATAAAAAGGGGAAACCCTCTGTTACAGATTTTGAAGTGTTGGAGGAGTTTGGCAATTTTTCTTTAGTTCAATTTCAAATTCATACCGGAAGAACACACCAGATTAGGGTGCACATGAAGCATCTTGGCAATACCATTGTTTGCGATAATTTGTATGGTGATGGTCAACCAGTCTTGCTATCCGCCATCAAGCGAAAATACAATCTAAGCAAAAATGAATTAGAAGAAAGACCAATTCTAAATAGGCTTGCACTGCATTCGTTTCAACTAAAATTTAAGGATGCAGACGGTAATTTTCACGAACTCGAGGCACCCTTAGCTAAAGATATGAAAGCGCTGATGCAACAACTGAGAAAGCGATAAACACTGGATCAGTAAACTTTCCACTTCGTTTTATTTGTTAGGCTGTGGCGTATAACGCAAGTATGGCTTTACTACGCTTACACCTTTCGGAAATTTATTAAGCGCATCTTCTGTACTTACGGACAACGCTACAATTACGTCATTGCCATCTTCCCAATTGGCAGGAGTAGCCACACTATAGTTATTAGTTAATTGAAGACTGTCTATTACCCTAAGTACTTCATTAAAATTTCTGCCTGTACTGGCAGGGTAGGTAATAAACAATTTAATTTTTTTATCTGGTCCAATGATAAATAATGACCTAACAGTAGCTGTTGCCGAAGCATTTGGATGGATCATATCATATAGCTCGGCTATGCTTCTATTTTCATCAGCAATAATTGGAAAATTGACTTCTACATGCTGCGTTTCATTGATGTCGTTTACCCAGTTTTTATGTTGCTCCAATGGATCTACACTTAGCGCCAATACCTTTACATTTCGTTTGGCGAATTCACCTTTCAGCGCCGCTGTTTTCCCAAGTTCAGTGGTGCATACAGGTGTATAATCCGCAGGATGAGAAAAAAGGACTCCCCAACTATCTCCAAGGTATTCGTAAAGATTGATCATTCCTTGAGTTGTCTGTGCTGTAAAGTTTGGTGCGTCATCTCCTAAGTGTAAGCTCATGTGGTTTATTTTAGAATTTAGAGTTGTGAATGATGAGTTTTTTGTTTTTTTAATAATTGAATACTAACAACTGGCTACTGACCGCTATTTATCCCACTTTCTTTTTATCCTCCTGATTTATTATTATCCTTGCTTTTTTCAAAAATTGCTTGCCATATTTATTTTTCACTTCATCTATTGCTTTATAAAGATTATTCTTTTTTTCGGCATCATCAAAAAGGCTGGTTTGTACAGGGTGATTGGTAAGGTCACTTAGCCTTACCCCAAGTAATCGTATAGGTGTTCCTTTTTTATATAGGGTATGAAATAGTTCCTTGGTCACAGGTATCAACTCATCATCTCTCAGGGTATAATCTATGGTGATTTGTTTGCTAAAAGTACTAAAGTCACCATAACGTATTTTGACAGCTAAACAACCGGCAAGCTTTTCATCTTGTCGTAGTTCAAAAGCAATTTTCTCTGTCATGCGAACTAATTCTGACTGCAGGAATTCCATGTCCGTTTTGTTCTCTTCAAATGTACTTTCTGTTGAAATTGATTTTGCCTCATGAGTTGAAACCACTTCACCATAATGAATGCCGTTGGATTTATTCCATAATTCTATTCCATATTTACCCAATACTTTTTCCAATTCCTTTACATTGTAATCGCTTACATCTTTGATGGTTTTTATGCCCATAGAAAGCAATGTTTCATAAGTATGTTCGCCTACACCGGGAATTTTATTGATTTTTAGCGGCGCCAAAAAATCTTTTTCCATACCCGAAGGAACTTGAATATACCCATTGGGCTTGGCTTCATCAGTTGCAATTTTTGCTACCATTTTATTGCTTGCCAAAGCAAATGAAATAGGCAGGCTTGTGGTATCAATAATCTCCTGGCGCAATTCAATTGTCCATTTATAAGGGTCAAAGAATTTATCCATACCTGTAAGGTCAATATAAAATTCATCAATGGATGCTTTCTCAAAAAGTGGGGCTTTTGCCGCAATGATTTCTGTTACTATTTTGGAATACTTGCTATAATCTCCGCGGCTTCCTCCTACCACTATTGCATGCGGACAAAGCTTCAAAGCTTGCTTCATTGGCATGGCACTGTGGACACCAAATTTTCTTGCTTCATAACTGCAGGCAGCTACAACACCTCGTAAACTATTGCCGCCCACCAATACGGCTTTTCCTTTTAGCGATGGATCTTTCAATACTTCTACGGATACAAAAAAGCTATCTAGGTCAAAGTGAGCAATATATCGTTGGGGCGAAGACATTAAGAAAATTAATCAGCAAATAAAAGATTCAATAAATGTAAGCTACGAAAACATTTTGCAGAAATCCGATTTAACCATATTGTTTTTCCAGATATTAAGTTTCTAGCTTCAATACATGTTAATTCACATCTTTCAATTCAAACTATACTGCAATTAATCTGCTGTTCATTACCTTAGCGCAATGAAGAAGAAAATAATTATTCTCCTGTTGCTTGTTGTAACAGTATTTTATAACTACTCTATTGCCCAAACACCTGCTTCTTACAGTAGTGCTGATATTTATTTGCAACTTAAGAAATTAAATGTTTTAGGTAGTGTATTATACATCGCAGCTCACCCTGATGATGAGAATACAAGACTATTAGCATTCTTCAGTAAAGAAAAATTGTATAGAACAGGTTACCTGAGTCTTACCCGGGGCGATGGTGGTCAAAATTTAATTGGCAATGAACAAGGTGTAGAATTGGGCCTTATAAGAACGCAGGAATTACTTGCTGCCAGGCGGATAGATGGTGCTGAGCAATTCTTTAGCCGAGCCTATGATTTTGGATACAGTAAAAGCGCAGACGAAACTTTGCAATTCTGGAATAAGGATAAAATACTCAGTGATGTAGTATGGGTAATCAGAAAGTTCAAACCTGATGTGATCATCACTCGTTTTCCTGGCGATGAAAGGGCAGGGCATGGTCACCACACAACTTCTGCATTACTAGCGAATGAAGCTTTCGTTGCTGCTGCTGACCCCAGGCGATTTCCTGAGCAGTTTGCTTATGGAGTAGAACCGTGGCAAGCTAAACGAATTTTATGGAACACTTTTAATTTTGGAGGCACCAATACAACATCTGAAGATCAGTTGAAAATGGATGTTGGTGCATACAATCCGCTATTGGGTAAAGGATATGGCGAAATAGCCAGCGAAAGTAGAAGCCAGCATAAAAGCCAGGGATTTGGAGTGCCGAGACAGAGAGGCACTACTTACGAATATTTTCTAATGACAGGTGGAGATGCTCCCAAAAAGGATTTGGTTGAAGGAATTAATACCGATTGGAGTAGGGTAGAAGGAGGTAATACAATTCAAGAAGCAATTGATGGCATCATTAGAAGTTATTCTTTTGAACATCCTGAGTTATCTGTGCCATTGCTTGTGAATTTGTATAGTAGTGTCAAGGCATTGAAGGAGGGGTATTGGAGAACAAAAAAACTACAGGAAATTCAACAGTTGATAGAGGCATGCAGCGGTTTATTCGTAGAAGCTGTTACAGGTCAGGAGTATGGTATTCAAGGAGATTCTGTTAAGCTCAGTTTTTTATTTAATAATAGAAATGGTGTAAAAGTAGAAATCAAATCTGTTTCTTTTGTTCCATCATCCATCCTGCTATATGAGCAAAGGGCGAACAGTAACAATCGCATCTCCGGGCTTTATATTTTTGATGGGAATGCGAAGATGCCTTTGCAAGATAGTAGCATAAAAAAAGCATTGGCTAAGAATGAAAATGTTGCCATTCCTTTTGCTTTTAGATTGTCTGACAATGAACCTATATCTCAGCCATATTGGGTAGCAAATGGAATTAAAGGGGGATATTTTGATGTGTTGGATCCATTATTAATTGGTCGCCCAGAAAGCATTTCAGCTTTTACTTCAAGGATTAATGCAGAAATAGAAGGCCTTTCGTTTTCAATAGAACGACCGTTGCTTTACAAATATACTGATCCGGTAAAAGGAGAATTGTATCAGCCATTAATTATACTTCCGAAAATAATTTTATCGGTGTCGCCTACGGTTATTTTGAGCAATGTAAAACCAACAAATAATCCAATGGTGACTATAAATTATTTAAGTAATATTGATGCGCAAAATGTAGCCACTTCACTTACCTTTCAAAATGGCATGGCTACAGATGTTTTTTCTAAAAAGTTGTTAGATTTTAAGAAAGGGAAAGAAGGTGTTTTCACCTATCCGCTCAGTAAAATATTTTATGAAGGACAGAAGAAACACATTGAACCATTTTTTGTCATCAACTCTTCAGGTCAGGATCAATTGTTTTCTTTGTATCATAAATCTATTCGCTACGACCATATTCCTGTTATACATTATTTCTATCCGGATAATATCAAAGTTATTGATGAAGAAGTGAAAACTGTCAGAAAGAAAATTGGTTATATAGCAGGTGCCGGCGATCGTGTCCCGGACGCATTACAAATGATGGGCTATACTGTTTCAGTCCTTAATGAAACTGATATTACAACTACCAATCTTCAAAATTTTGACGCAATAATCACAGGGGTTCGTGCCTACAATGTGCATGAATTTCTCGCTGGTAAATACAATGCATTGATGGATTATGTAAAGGCGGGCGGCAATCTGATTGTACAATACAATACCAATAACCAGCTTGGAAGCATGAAGAATGGAATGGGTCCTTTTCCATTTTCTATCAGCAGGACAAGAGTATCTGACGAAACTGCACCCGTTACGATTGCTTTACCAGAACATCCAGTTTTAAACTATCCAAACAAAATCACTTCCAAAGATTTTGATAGTTGGATTCAGGAAAGAAGTATTTATCAGGCTGAGGCTATTGATAGCAATTATAGTGCACCGCTTATCATGAACGATCCAAAAGAAAAACCATCCAATGGCAGCTTAATCATTGGCAAATACGGGAAGGGTAATTTTGCTTATACGGGTATTGTATTTTTCAGGGAGTTACCTGCGGGTGTTCCTGGTGCATTTAGATTAATGGCTAACTTAATTGCTTTACCTAAAAACAAATAGCATGTCTGAACAATATAAAACCAGAAAAAAAATAAGCTTCGTTACTTTAATTATTATTGGCTTAGTACTTGGTTTGTTAATAAAAAAAGTTGCATTGGGTTTAATCATCGGACTTGTTTTGGGTTTATTAGCTAGCGGTATGACAGAGAAGAAGTGAGAGAATAGTAGACAGTGGACAGAATACAGAAGACAGTGGACAGAAGACAGAGGACAGTAGACAGTGGTTAACTGTTTAGCGTTTATTGATTATTGTTTACTGTTTACTAATAACTGTTTACTGATCACTGTTTACTAATAACTGTTTGCTGATCACTGTGTACTAATAACTGTTTACTGATCACTGTTTACTAATAACTGTTTACTGATCACTGTTTACTAATAACTGTTTACTGATCACTGTTTACTGATCACTGTTTACTAATAACTGTTTACTAAAAACTGATTACTGTTTACAAATTACTGATTACTGTTCACTGACAACTGTTTACTGATAACTGAAAAAGCTAAAATTCAACAACATTGACCATTAAACATCAAACATCAGAAGAAAGCGTGCCATTATTTAGAAAATGGAATCATTGGTATGGATTTGTTATTTTATTTCTTGTTGCTCTGATTTTATTTTTTGTTTGCTTTACTAATTATTTTTCATGAGTGGTATAGATTGGATAGTATTAATTTTTACACTCCTTGGCATCATCGCTTATGGATTGTATAAGGGAAGATCTTCAAAAGACCTCGATGGTTATTTTCTTAGCAATCGAATGATGCCTTGGTACCTTGTGTTGCTTAGTATAATGGGTACACAGGCAAGTGCAGTTACATTTCTTTCCGCACCGGGTCAGGCATTTACAGATGGGATGCGATTTGTACAGTATTATTTTGGTTTGCCATTGGCTATGGTTGTGCTCTGTATCACTTTTGTTCCATTGTTTAGTCGGCTAAAAGTATATACTGCTTACGAATTTCTTGAGCAACGTTTTGATGTCAGGACAAGGACTTTTACATCATTCCTATTTTTGTTGCAAAGAGGATTGTCTACCGGCATTAGCATTTATGCACCATCTATTATTTTATCTTCATTATTGGGTTGGGATATTTTTTCCACTAATATTTTGATGGGAGGGCTGCTGATCATTTATACGGTAAGTGGTGGCGCAAAGGCGGTGGCTTACACTCAGCAGTTGCAATTGATCATCATTTTTGCAGGAATGTTTATGGCAGGTTATATGGTGGTTCACTTGTTGCCTGCACATATTGGTTTTAGCGATGTGCTGCACCTAACCGGAGCCTCAGGTAAGTTGGATGTGATAACAACTGGAACAAAAAATGGGTCTTTTGATTTAAGTGATAAATACAACATATGGAGTGGAATGATTGGTGGATTCTTTTTGGCTTTGTCATACTTTGGAACAGATCAGAGTCAGGTGGGGCGTTATCTTACTGCTAAAAATACTACTGAAAGCAAAATAGGTTTGCTGATGAATGGGCTGGTGAAAGTGCCTATGCAGTTCCTTATTTTGCTTATCGGGGCATTGCTTTTTACTTTTTATCAGTTGATGCCTGCACCTGTTTTTTATAATCGAAGTGTTGAAGACAAAGCAATGCAAACTTCTTATAAGGATTCATTGGTAGTAATTAAAACATCGTTTGAAGAAGCAAATGCAAGACAGGCGTTCCTAAATGAAACTTACCTTAAGGAGCACCATAAGCATAATCCTGCACTGATTGCTATAGCCAAAGACAATGTAAATACCAATGCTAAAGAGATCAGTAAAATTAGAGGTAATTATAGGGATGTAATAAAAAAAGCAGTGCCAAAGGAGGATAGTAATGACACTAATTATATCTTCTTAAGGTTTGTAATAGACTATATGCCTGTAGGTCTTGTTGGTTTGCTTATTGCCATTATTTTTCTAGCAGCATGGGGTTCAATAGCAGCTGCATTAAATTCATTGGCTTCATGTACTATGGTTGATATTTATAAAAGATTTTATGAAAAGAAGGAAGGCCTCATGAAGGAGGAAATTGATAAAATGGAATACAAGCTATCTCAAAGATATACATTGGCATGGGGTGTTTTTTGTATAGTTATAGCTCAGTTTGCTAACCGGATGGGCAGCCTTATTGAAGCAGTCAATATATTAGGCTCTTTATTTTATGGCGTTATTTTAGGGATATTTTTGGTCGCTTTTTATGCAAAAAAAGTAAAAGGGAAAGCTGTCTTTTGGAGTGCTGTTTTTGCTGAAGTTATCATCATTTTATTATTTATTTTAAATCAAAGCGAAATAATTAAGCTTAGTTTTTTGTGGTTGAACGCAGTGGGTGCCTTGCTCGTTTTTTTCATTTCTATAGTTGTTCAACGGTTGATTAAACGATAGACTCAATTATTCTTCTTTGAATTTCAAATATTTATTTTGATATAAATTGACTCAGGGTATTTGATTATGATTTAGTTAATAATTATTGAAATTAATGTTTTAATTATTTTTTAAGAATTTAGTTGTCGAATTGCTTTAATAAAATACAATTCCCTATTTTTAAATACTCATACAAAAACGTTTATGGATTTTGAAGGTGTAAAAGCTTTTATTTCAACAAAATTGAAGGATGAACTCCCTGATTATCTTACTTATCACGGGTTGCACCATATTGAAGACGTTTATAATGCTGCCGATCAATTAGCAGACATGGAAGGGATTGGTGAATATGACAAAACATTATTGTTGACTGCAGCACTTTTTCATGATTCAGGTTTTATCAATTGTTACAAAGGGCATGAGCTAAGGTCTTGCGAAATAGCAAAACAATATTTACCGGATTATGGTTATAGTGAAAATGAAATTGTAAGAATTTGCGGAATGATTATGGCTACCCGAATACCTCAGACACCTCATAATTTGCTAGAAGAAATTATTGCAGATGCTGATCTTGACTATTTGGGTAGAAGTGACTTTTTTGACATAGGTAAAGAATTGTTTACGGAGTTAAAGCATATGGGTATTATTGACAGCGTTGCTGATTGGAATATTTTCCAGATTAATTTTTTAGAGAAGCATCGATACTTTACGGATTCTTCAAAAAAAATAAGAAAAGAAACTAAAAAACAACATTTGCATCAGCTGCAATCACTTTTGCAACAACAGTAATTATATGTAGTTAGTTATATCCATCAAAAAACCCCGCAATTGCGGGGTTTTTTGATGGATATCCAATTTGATTGTTACAATTTTGAGATTAACTCTTTCGCCATTCTAACATAGTCCTCGTTCTTTTCTTCAGTAGCTATTTCTATGGTCTTTTCAGCATTTCTTTTGGCACCATCTTTATCACCCATGTCTCTTTTTATTTTAGCTTTGGTCAAATATAACCAAAAACCTTTTGGATTGCCTTCAATAGCCTTGTTGATGTTTTCTAATGCCTTATCATAATTTTTGTCCCACTCATAATAAAAGTTTGCTGCTTGTGAGTAAGGTTTTTTCTCACCATTCAAAGCTTTTTCAATTTGTGTTCTAAGCCTGTCTTTGATATTTGTTGTGATAGGCACTGCTACAGCAGTATTTCCCCACATAAGGTGCAATTCGCAACTTTCAGCTTTAATGTTAGCAATCTGCATAGTGAAAGTTTCAACGCTTTCTTTCATCTTCATGGAAGGAACCAATGTGTGAACCACGTCATCACTTTCTTTATAACCATCTGTACCCCAATTGGCAGTTCCTTTGTTTATGATTATTTCCCATTGATCTTTCATTGGTTTGGTATAAATCACATAACTACCGGTGTCCAATATTTTTCCGCCGATAATTACATTGTCGGTAAAAGTGATTTTTGTAGCTGAATTGGCCCCTGTACGCCACACTTTACCAAGCGGGGCAAGTTCGGTACCTTCTCCAAACAAATTTCTACCTTTTATTGAAGGGCGGCTATAAACTATTTTTATAATACCCATTCCAAAATCCTGGCTAAAGGTCTGTGTAGGACTTGGTTGAGGCATAGTTACCTGCGCTTTGGCTTGCGTAACTAACAAAGAAGCAATTACAATTGCTGATGCGAAAATTTTATTCATACGTTTATATTTTTTGCAAACCTACAATTTCTATCGAAATATTAATCTTTAAAATGGGATGGAGACTTTTACCTTTTCTTTTTTTCCTTTGGTACTCCATTTAGGACCATTTTTAATAATATCCGCAGCTTTGTCACTTATATTTTTATTGGGAGCAGCATTTACTTTAATATCTGACGGGTCACCTTTTTTATCTATAGTAAATTCAACAGCAACTCCTTGAATTTTCACTTCTGCATCTTCATTTGACAGACTATCTACTGACCTGTTCACATATTGCCTGAAATTATTCCACCCACCAACCGGTTCAGCGGAAGGATCAGCTAGCGTTGAAGGTTTTACATTAGAACTTGTAATCGCTGCTTTTCTTTTTGATGTAATCCCTGTAACCACTACTTCTGATAGGGATGATTTGCTTTCTTCCAAAGTAATTTTTGCAGGGGTATTACTTTGCACATCGGCTCTTGCCATTGCATAACCAACTGAATTTACTTCTACCTTTAATACACTATCAGGAGCTTTTAATTTAAAACTGCCATTCGCGTCTGTAGAGGTAATATTGGATCCTGAACGAACCGTTGCATATGGAATAACATTTCCATAGTCATCTGTCACTTTTCCATTAAACAGGTTTTGTTTTTTGTTATCAAGGTCAATTGGTACAATCGCTTTTTCTTTTGTCATTTTTTGATCTTTAACCATAGCGGGTTGCTCCATTACTTGATCACTTTTATCGGCATTCTTATCATCATACGCGCATTCCTTTGTCACCGGGTTATTTATTTCCGGAGCAGCTGAAGAAGGTAGTTCATCTGCTGTTTTTATTATTGGAGTATTTCTTTGTTTGGGAGCGAAAACTTCTGACTGAACTTGGTTTTGAGCCATCGGTTGTTCTTGTGCTTTTATGCTGTCCTGCATTGGTGCTTCACTCAAAGCACTAGCAGATGCCATTTCATTTACCGAAGTTTTTTGTAAAGACGATTGATTGAGCAAAGAATAAGTAAGGATGCTTCCGGAAGCAACAACGAAAATAACAGCAGCTACCCGCCACCATTGATTTTTACTGTAAGGTAACGCCACCACTTTAGCTTTCTCCTTTTCTCCAACAATGGATGCTTTTATCTGCTCAAGGTGATGATCTGTTAATGCTTCATCACTATTCGAAACGCCATCCACCGCATCTGCCAGAAAAGGATCAACCATCATGGCTTGTTCAAAAGCATGCATCTCCTTTGCCGACATCTTTTGCGCCAGGTACCTTTTAATATCCAGATGATTATATGTTTGCTTTTCAACCATTTTCTTCCATACAGATTTTCAGGTTTCTTCTACCATTTTGAATCAAACTTCTTACTTTATTCCATTCAAAACCCGTTAATTCACTTATTTGATTGTAACATTTATTCTCAAGATAAAACAAACGAACGGTTTGTCTTTGTTCTTCATTTAATTTTTTCATACAATCCTCCATATTATCCAATTGGCGTTCTTTCTCAAATACACTGTCCAGATGCGAAAAGTCTTCCGATTGCATAACCTGCCCATCAAATTCCACAGTAATGTGTTTTTTATTCTTCCGAAGATCCATCAGGCAGTAATTCTTGGTAACGACGTACAACCAGTTTTTGAAGTTGTCAATGGTATGCTGTTGCACTTTTTGTGGCAATGTTTCATAGATACTCATAACTGCATCTTTAGCTGCCTCTTGGTCTTTAAGATATTTTACACAGGTAGCATACAAAAGGTCATAATAACGCAGAAAAAGATCAGCCAGTTTTTCAGGCTTCAGGTCAGTCTTATATAGCTGCAAAAGCTCGAAGTCTGAAAGGGTATTGGTCTCTATCGTCTTTAGTAATCCCATCAATGGTTTTCGAATATACAGTCGTTATCCAATAAAAAAATATTTTTTTTACAGTTTTGTGTAATCGTTTTGATAGCTGCATCCTTTCCAAAATTACCAGCTATGAAAAAAGAAACTTATTTACACATTCCCGAACCGTGCCACGAGCAATGGGATAAGATGTCGCCTGCACAACAAGGGCGCTTTTGTCAACAATGCTCCAAAACTGTGGTTGACTTTAGTACAATGACTGATCAGCAGGTTTTAAAAGTATTATCAAAAGAATCAGGAACCACCTGCGGAAGGTTTACAAGCGATCAGTTAGAGCGTCCTTTTGTAAAAGAAAGTACACCGTTATTGCAAAGTCCATATAGGTTGTTTTTGTCCGCGTTTATTCCAGCTTTTTTTTCAACAGGTATCGCTAATGCTCAAATGACAGTTGGCAAATTGGTGGCAGTCAAAAAGCCCGTTTGTTCTTCCATAGTAAAGGGAGAAGTGAGAAGTGATGCAAGTAAACTATTGATTGCAGGAAAGGTGACTGATAATAGTAAAGTAGACCTTGCCGGTGCCTCCATTTCAATAAAAGGAAAAAAGGAAATAGTCTCTACAAATGCTAAAGGCGAATTTGAAATTCCATTTCCGGCAGGAGAAGACAAAATTACTTTGGTTGTAAATTATGTAGGAATGGAATCAAAGGAAGTAAAGGTAAAAAGGGGAAACTGCACCAATTTGGACATTTCGCTTTCTCAAATAAAAATAGGAGAAGTGGTTGTAGGTTTAATAGAACTGTATGATAATTTGGAAGATAACAGACCTGTTCCTCAAAATTTAAAAAGTGAAGTAGTAATTGTATTAATCAATGAAGTTGGTGAACCTGTTCCTTATGCTAATGTAATTATAGATAGCAATGTAAACCTGGAGGCCGATAGCGAAGGTATCCTGTCATTTGAAATTAAGAGGGGAAGTAAAAAAGTTAATCTGCAAGCTAGTTCTGTAGGGTATGAGCCAATTAAAACGGATGTGTTTATTCACAATGATTTTACAGAACCATTCTTTATAACCATGAAGCCAAATGCAAAGTTGGAAGATGTAATAGTTGTTAGTGCAGGTATTGTTCGGTGTAGATTATTTATGGGCTCAATGTCAAGAATTACTTCAGTTAATCGTATTGACACCGTTAAGACAATGGTCCAAAAATTCTTCAAAAACGAAATGTTTAAAGTCTTTCCAAACCCTGCTGAATCTGGCTCTGAAGTTCATTTGACTTTTAAAAATGCCGGATTATACAACATTCTGTTATTTGATAACAATGGTAAATTGTATTTGGCTAAAGAGCTGGAGGTAGCTGCAGATAAATTGCCAATACTATTGCCCCTGCCTTCAAGCCTTGCCGCCGGAACTTATTTCATAAAGGCAACAAACAATCAAACAAAAAAGCAATTCATTGACAAACTCATTATTAAGTAACCTATAAATTATATCATTATGAAATCTTACTCAATCTCCGCATTATGTACATTACTTTTCTTATTCGCATTTGCCTATGTTGGTGGAATAAACATTTCAGGTACCATTAACGATGAATCTGGAAATCCAATGCCCGGCGTAAGTATTTATGTAAAAGGAACACGGACTGGTACTGTGTCGGATGGCAATGGAAAATTCTCCATTGTGGTTCCCAATAACAAAGCAGTGCTTATCATTTCTTCAGTAGGAATGGAAACCCAGCAGGTAAAAGTGCAAAATCAAACATCATTGAACATTGTATTGAAAGCGGCTTCACAATCACTAGAAGAGGTGGTGGTTACGGGGCTCAATGTTCCTATTGAAGATGTAGTTGATCATTCTAGATTGTATGGAAGTAGGGCAGCAGGCGTTTCTGTCATAATAAGAGGTGCTGCCAGTATTTCTGCTAGTAATAAAACGGATTATTATGATAATTATCAGGAGCAGAAAGTGATGGACAATGGTTTAGACAGAGAAGGGTACGACCATATAACTGAGAATAGATTTCTCCGGTCAGGTGACAACCCGCTTTCTACATTTTCAATTGATGTAGATGCTGCTTCCTATAGCAATGTTCGTAGGATGCTTAACAATAACCAACTACCTCCGGCCGGTGCAGTCAGGATTGAGGAGCTGATTAATTATTTTACTTACAAATACCCGCAACCAAAGGGCGAAGATCCATTTTCTATCAATACTGAAATTGCCAAATGTCCATGGAATGAGGAACACCGGATCGTAAGTATTGGGTTACAAGGCAAAAAGATACCTGTAGAAAATCTCCCTGCATCCAACCTTACATTTTTGATAGATGTAAGTGGCAGCATGGGCGAAATGAATAAATTGCCGCTGGTAAAATCCTCATTAAAATTGTTAGCAGATCAACTGCGTGAGCAAGACAAGGTATCCATTGTAGTGTATGCAGGTAATGCCGGGTTGGTATTGCCGCCAACGTCAGGATCTAATAAAGAAGCGATAAAAGAGGCACTCAACAAGTTAGAATCCGGAGGGTCTACAGCAGGTGGACAAGGCATTGCTTTGGCATATAAAACAGCCAGAGAGAATTTTGTAACCAAAGGCAACAATCGGGTGATCTTATGTACCGATGGGGACTTTAATGTTGGTATAAGCAGTGATGATGAACTGGAAAGCCTGATAGAAAAGGAAAGAAAAAGTGGCGTATTTCTAACTGTTTTGGGTTACGGAATGGGCAATTACCAGGATGCAAAAATGCAGAAATTGGCTGACAAGGGAAATGGCAATCATGCATACATAGACGATATTTCTGAAGCTAAGAAAGTGTTGGTCAATGAATTTGGCGGTACTTTATTTACCATAGCCAAAGATGTAAAACTGCAAATAGAATTTAATCCTGCCAAGGTGCAAGGATACAGGCTGATTGGTTATGAAAACAGAATGTTGGCCAAAGAAGATTTTAATAATGATAAGAAAGATGCCGGTGAGTTGGGAAGCGGACACACAGTAACTGCTTTGTATGAAATAGTTCCGGTTGGCATTAAGACGGACGTGTTTGATAAAGTGGATGCGCTTAAATATCAGAAAGTTGAGAAAAAGCAGGTTGCAGTAGCTGATTTTAATAGAGAGTTGCTGAATATCAAACTTCGATATAAGCAACCCGATGGAGATATTAGTAAATTATTACAGCATCCGGTGATGGATCAGAAAATTGGTATAGAGTCTACCTCCGATAACCTCCGATTTGCAACTGCTGTAGCTGGATTTGGCATGTTGCTAAGGCAGTCTGAGTACAAAGGAAATGCAAGCTATAAAAGCATCCTACAATTGGCTACCGGTGCAATAGAAAATGACCTGTTAGGATATAGAAAAGAGTTCATCAATCTATTGAAAGCAGCACAGCGGTTGAGCAAAGACGTTGCAGTAGAACCCGTTTTGAACAATCAGGAGGATTAGAAATTATTTCCCTTCCTTTTAGGAAGCAACTAAAGCTTAATGTCCATGTAGGTTCTGAAATATTGAACCTGCCTGGACATTTTTTTAGACTATAATCTCGAAACGCATACTAATCTAACAGGCTATCGAACATTTCTCGGAAAATAGTGTTAACGATTTTTAAAATTGTAAACATTCATGAAAATTTTCTTTTCAATTATCTGCCTAACGATGCTGCTGGTTTCTTGTGGTACCCTTACATCCAATACATCCATTAAACCCAACGATAGTTTTATATTGGGCAATAATAAGCATGGCGCATTTAAAGTTAAGCTGGAAAATGTGTCTAAGAATGATATAGAAGTGTATAAAGCGCCTATAGATGGTGGCAGACATTC